>JBHJIY010000241.1:0-13103 GCA_050042985.1 Phormidesmis sp.
CTAGAAGAAGCGGCTAGCAAAATCAAAAGTGAACCCGAAAAAGAACTCGCACTGCGACTCTCCTACGAAGTCATCAGTGCCAGCGCCCGCACCCCCGAAGAGGCCAAAGTCAACCAGGCCGAAAGCGACGCCTACAGCCGCCTTGTCACCCAGCTCAACCTCCCCGAAAACATTGTAAAAAGGGCCGAACAAGAAGCTACCGCCTCGCTCAATCAAGGCGGCAACAACATTGTTGATATGCTGGCATACCAGCTTCGCGATTACCTCGCGACACCGTAGCGCTAGGGCTTCGCGTCATTTTGCACTCATCTCCAGCATCCGCTGAATCGGAGCCAACGCATCCGCTTGAATCGATTGAGGAATCGTAATCTCAGGCGTCTTGTTTTTCATGGCCAAATACAGCTTCTCCAAAGTGTTCAGTCGCATGTAGGGACACGCATTACAAGCACAGTTTGCCTCTGGCGGCGCAGGTATAAAGTGCTTTTTCCGTACCTGCTTCTCCATCTGATGAATGATTCCAGGCTCGGTCGCTACAATAAACCGCTCTTTTTCACTGGTGCGCACATAGTTCAGCAGCGCAGTCGTAGAGCCGATAAAGTTGGCGTGTCGTAGCACCGTTTGCTCACATTCTGGGTGCGCAACAATCTCCGCATCCGGGTGCTCCATCTTCAGCTGCAACATCTTCTTTTCAGAAAATGTCTCGTGCACAATGCAGCTACCTTGCCACAGCACCATGTCACGTCCAGTCTGCTCCATTACATACCGACCCAGGTTACGGTCAGGGGCAAAAATAATCTTCTGATCCGCAGGCAGTTGCTGTACCAGCTTCACCGCGTTTGAGCTGGTACAGATAATATCGCTCATCGCCTTAATTTCAGCGGTGCAGTTGATGTAAGAAATCACAACATGGTCGGGGTGCACTGCCTTAAAGTCAGCGAATTCAGCGGGCGGGCAGCTATCCGCTAACGAGCAACCAGCTTCCAAATCAGGCAGTAAAACCAGCTTATCGGGATTCAGAATTTTGGCAGTTTCCGCCATAAAGTGAACCCCAGCAAACACAATTACATCCGCATCGGTACTCGCCGCTTGCTGAGAAAGGCCTAACGAATCGCCGATATAGTCCGCAATATCTTGAATGTCTGGCTCTTGATAATAATGGGCTAAAACGACCGCATTCATGTCTTTTTTAAGCTGCTCAATCGATGAAAAAAGGTCCTTCGGCAACGCCGTCTGAGATGGGGAGACGCTAGCAGTAGCAAACACGGGCTATCCTCTCTAATTTATTCTATATTACCAATTCGTAGATTTTAATTATAGTCATTCTTACCAAAATCAACCACCCCAGGAACGTAGAAGCTTTTAGAAAGACGCTGAGATCGCCTCTACCCACGCCTCTGATCCCACCACATCCATCGCTTTCCATTCAACGCCTGCCTGCTCACTCGCCGCTGCCAAAACAGATAGGTCTTCCGATCGATTACTCATTCCTACAACCTTTAAGACGGTATCTGCCTCCATCTGCTGCTGATAAGCAGCAATCACCTCCCTAGCAGCCACACCGAGCCCTGCCCCAGCACCCACCAGTTCAGAAAACCGACTTTCCTCAGCCGTTCGCAAAATCACCTCGAAGCCCATCTCCTCCGCAGCCTGTTGCAATACTGCCGGATCCACTGCCTTCGGCGTCATAAATGGCTCACTAAATTCTCGTGCCTTCGCCTGATGCGCAGCCGTTTCCGACAGCGAAGCGGCCCGCTGTAGCTGAGGAACGGTAAAGTCACCAAACCCTTTCAACGGGTGGGAAATCACATTGGCAATGACCCGCAAGCCTGCTCTCGCCTGCACGTAAGGACAGCCTAACGACATGACGAAATAGCCATCATCTCTTTCACCTAACGCTGGCGTAAATGGGTTATGGTCCGCTGGCGTAAAAATGGCGCTTCCACTTTCGGCGATAAAAGGCGTAGAGAGGCCCAGCTTGAGAAAGATAGGCTCTAGCTCAATGCGATCGCGCTGAGAAAAAACAATCACCGGTACATCCAACGCCTGCAACCGGGTTAGCACAGGCTTCAGCCGCTCATAAGCATCGGCGGCAGTCTCCAGCTCAACCACATCAGATACACTCAGCAGCACATCATCCAAAGCCGTCAATATTATTTGTTCAACCATATCGTTGTCTCTTCACTTATCGCGCTTAGGTTAACGCGCCCAAAGAGCGCATCAGCTTACTCTATTTAAAACAGTAGAACCCTTTGGCCAAGAGTCAAGAAGGCCAAGAGTCAAGAAGGTTTAATATATGCTGAAGGAAGAGCATTCTCAGCGCCGGATAGATCACTCCTCGTCGGCAAGCCAAAAGAAAGTGCCTCACCTTAACTTTCATCAGGTAACCGCCAGCGTGCAGCAGTCAATCGTCAAAATAGCGGTCATCGGAGACATCCACGACCTATGGGAACTAGAAGACAACGCTGCGCTTAAGCATCTCAACGTCGACCTTGCTTTATTCGTCGGTGACTACGGCAACGAAGCCGTCGAAGTCGTCAGACGCATTGCCGCTGTCGACCTGCCAAAAGCAGCCGTCATGGGCAATCACGATGCCTACTACTCCGCCAGCAACAAAGGCATCAAAAACTGCCCCTACGATCGCACCCGAGAAGACTGGGTCCAGCTACAGATGGACCTGCTAGGAGAGGCACACATAGGGTTTAGCAAGCGCGAATTTCCTCAGTTTGGGCTCACTATCGTAGGCGGTCGCCCGTTTAGCTGGGGCGGCTCAAAGTGGCGCTACGGCAAGTTCTACCGCGACCGGTTTGACGTCAGAAACTTCGACGACTCTGTCGAACGCATCCTCGACGCCGCCGATGAAGCCGAGCACAACACCGTCATCTTTCTAGGCCACGTTGGCCCCTATGGTTTAGGCGACCAGCCTAATGACATCTGTGGTAAGGACTGGGGGAAAAATGGTGGAGGTGGTGACTACGGCGACCCTGACTTTGCAAGAGCGATCGCCCTCACCCAAGAAGTTGGGAAACGCGTCCCCCTCGTTACCTTCGGCCACATGCACCACACCCTCAAAAACAACACCAGCCAGATCCGCACCCGCGTTGCAAAAGCCGCCGACACCGTCTACTTCAACGCCGCCAACGTCCCTCGCATCGAAAAAGTACCCACAGGCAGCAATCGCAGCTTTTCTGTGGTCACCCTAATTGCAGGCATCGTCGAATCCATCACACTCATATGGCTAAACGCCCATTTCGAGCAAATATCCGAAGAATCCCTGTACCAAAGGGACTGACAAAGCAACTCCCACCAACCACCAATACACAAAGCAGTAGACGTTATTAGACAATTCAAGCTAATATAGCCAAGCCTATTCAACTATCGACTGGGCAAAGCTTGAAGTGACCCTAAAAAACACAGGGGGAAACGCTTCAAAAGTAGCGAACAAGCACCTGGAGAGGTGGCAGAGTGGTCGAATGCGCTCGACTTGAAATCGAGTGTGCCGAAAGGTACCGTGGGTTCGAATCCCACCCTCTCCGTTTGATTGCAATAGGCAAATGAGCGAACGTTGTCATTCTTCTGTAGCGTTCGATTTACGCTGAGCACTCGGCCGATGGGCACTCAAGCTCAAAGGCAACTGAAGATTGTTTCAATACACATACAGTTTGCGGCATTGACTCCGTACAATGTGAGACTACTGAATACACCATTACAAAAATTGCACGGGCTAAAACATCCAGTGAAAATATCCGTCTACCACACGCCTGAAGAAGTCCCCGCAGGCCAGCTGCCCGACTGTGCGATCGCAATTGACGTCCTCAGAGCCACCACTACGATGGCCGCCGCCTTCAATGCCGGTGCCGAAGCCATTCAAGTATTCAGCAACCTCGACAAGCTCCTAAGCGAAAGCGAAAGCTGGCCCGCAGAAAAACGCATCCGAGCAGGCGAACGCGGTGGTCAGCGCGTAGAAGGGTTCGACCTAGGCAACTCTCCACTAGACCACTCCCCCGAAAAAACCAAAGGCAAGCGCCTATTCATGAGCACCACCAACGGGACTCGGTGCCTAGAACGAATTCAAGCTGCTCCCACCGTACTCACAGCCGCGCTCACAACCCGTCAAGCCGTCGTTGACTACCTCCATCAGCACAAGCCAGACAGTGTCTGGCTCGTGGGCTCGGGCTGGGAAGGAGAATACTCCCTAGAAGACACCGTCTGCGCAGGCGCGATCATTCAACAGCTCATAGAGCAACACAACCTCAGCTACACAGATCTCATCGGTAACGACGCAGCACTTGCCTCCGTCAGTCTTTACGTGCAATGGCAAACCCAGCTGCCCAAACTCTTACAATACGCCAGCCACGGACAGCGCCTTCTCAACAAAAACAACACCATCGATCCAGACTACTGCGCCCAGCTAGACATCTTGAATATTGTCCCCATTCAGCAAAGCCCTGGCGTCTTAGTCCGCAGCTAAGCAAATTAATCATTCACAACACTTTCTGGCACGTCCTCTGCCGTGCTTCCCACAGCTACTCTCTGCCCAGTTTCAGAGGCCTGCCGCAAAGCATCACCAACACTGAGAGCATACACACTCTCAGCTGCACTGACGTACAAAGGACTGCCCTCTGTCAAATGTGCCAACACATTCTCCGTATCCTGCACAAAAAGGCCCTTACGCGGTGCCACTCTAATTGACTCTGTACCTGCTGCTGTGGTGACCAGCCCGTCATTCCGCACAAATGTCAGCGCACCCAAACTGCCCTGAATCTCGACATCACGGCGACCCACCCACAGCTGCTCGCCCTTTCCATACGTCACCTCTGCCACTACACCACACTCAAACAGCAAACGCCCAGAGCTAACAATATTCTTCAAAAAAGGCTTAGTCTCCTCATTCCAGACGCGCTGAGTGCTGCACTCCACCGCTTCTACTGAGCCCAATAGATTCGTCAGCCGATGAACCCGTGACAACGCGCCGCAAAACGGAAACCCAAACAGGTCTTCTCGATACGTCCATTTCATAGGCGCGGGATGCTGTGGATTTAGCGTGCGATAGTTTACGTAGTATGGAACGCCTACTTTTGTTAGGTGCGATCGCATCGCCCGATGCAACCCACCTAACAGCTCAATATGCTCAACATGCAAGAGCAGCCCTCGAGCTTTTGCCAAAGCCAAAAGCTGCTTCGCCTGAGTTAGATCTAGCGACAGCGGATATTCCACCACTACGTGCTTTCCTGCCCTCAGCGCAGCTTCCACAACACAGCCATGCAGCGCACTCACCGTCGCCACTACCACTAGGTCAATAGTCGCCTCGTTCACCAGCCGTGCCCAATCTTCCATAGGCCGTAGCCCATAGCGATTAGCAAAATCACCAGTTCTCTCGAACTCACGACCTGCAACCGTCAAAAGGTCAGCCCTCTCGTCCGCTATCAGCGCCTCAGCCCTTACCCTAGCGGCATACCCCGTACCGACCAGCCCGACTCGAATCACCATACAAAGTTCAAACTACAAACAAACCAAACCATCGTCACAAGCACCAACGTAGCCATCCATATCGCAACACTCGCTCAAAGCAACCCATCAGCGTATTAGCCAAACATGTATAAAAGAAACACTTCCTATAGTTAGAAAAGTAACAAATGCGGATAGATTTCTATCATTATGATTAACCTTTGTACAGCCATAAGCAAAGATTATGAAAAAGAGAATTACTGATAACATTAAAACAGCTTATTTTTCCATCGGCAGCATACAAAAAGGCGTCCAACCCCTTATATAGAGCCAAACACAACACGTGATCAAATAGTTTAAAAGGTGCTAATCATAAGCAAACCATGGTTTATCTTCAACTTTAGATTACGAATACCTTTCAAGAATCTACTGCAAGTAGTTACACACGCAATGGTTTTCTCGTAGTATCAAAATAAGCTTGTTTCCTACACCTATGTTGTTAGTATATCTAGCAACAAAAGGCGTTCAAGAACACGCTCACTTAACCGAGAGGATATTTGCATGGCTAGCTACAAGGTAACGTTGGTAAACGAAGCCGAAAACCTAAACACCACTATCGAAGTGGCTGAAGACGAGTACATTTTGGACGCAGCTGAAGAGCAAGGCATCGACTTGCCCTACTCCTGCAGAGCGGGCGCTTGCTCCACCTGTGCAGGCAAAATCACTGCTGGCACCGTCGACCAGTCTGACCAGTCCTTCCTAGACGACGACCAAATTGAAGCAGGCTACGTACTCACTTGTGTGGCCTACCCCACATCTGACTGCACAGTTATGACTCACCAAGAAGAAGAGCTGTACTAAATAGCAACGCTTCACTTTCATTATCAGAGGCCTTAAGTCCAACTTGCGACTTTGGGCCTTTTTGTATTGCCTTTAGCAAAGGATTCTCTCAGCGAGCCATGCGCAAGCACAGCGAGAAACCTATAAGGGTGCGATGAAGTCTTTTAGTTCAACAGGGCATATTGATACTAGATTGGTAGCATCAATAATAAATCATCAGACGAAAGTGCTTATGATGACACTGATAACCCTTAAAAAGGCCACGATACCGGTCAGAGACCACCATCGTTAGCTAGCGAGAGCCTATCATCAAGCCACCGCACGTTTATTTCAAGTTCAGTATGAGGAATCCATCACGATGAAAGCCATGATTTTGGCCGCTGGGAAGGGCACTAGAGTTCGCCCCATCACCTACACCATTCCCAAGCCAATGATTCCGATTATGCAAAAGCCCGTTATGGAGTTTTTGCTAGAACTACTGCGTCAGCACGGGTTCACCCAAATCATGGCCAACGTCAGTCATCTGGCCAACGAAATCGAAGGCTATTTCCGAGACGGTCAGCGCTTTGGCGTAGAGCTTGGTTACTCCTTTGAAGGTCGCATTACAGACGGTGAACTCGTCGGAGAGGCTATTGGCTCTGCGGGCGGCATGCGCAAAATTCAAGACTTCTCCCCTTTCTTCGACGATACGTTCATTGTGCTCTGTGGCGATGCGCTCATCGATTTGGACCTCACAGAAGCGGTGAGGCAGCATCGAGAAAAAGGTGCACTGGCAACCATCGTTATGAAGCAAGTCCCTCTTAAGCAAGTCCCTAGCTACGGCGTCGTCGTCACCGACGAGAACGGTCGCATCAAATCGTTTCAAGAAAAGCCTGCGGTAGAGGAAGCCCTAAGCACCGACATCAACACGGGCATCTACATATTCGAACCCAGAATTTTCGACTATATTCCCTCCGGCCAAGAATTTGATATCGGTGGTGACCTTTTCCCAACACTAGTCGAAAAAGGCGAAGACTTTTACGGCATTCGGATGGACTTTGAATGGGTCGATATTGGAAAAGTCCCTGACTACTGGCAGGCGATTCAAGATGTTTTGACGGGTCAAGTCAAAGGTGTCGGCGTTCCTGGGAACGAAATCAGGCCAGGCGTATTTGCTGGCCTCAATGTCAAAGCCAACTGGGACAAAATAGATATCGAAGGCCCCGTATACATCGGTGGCATGACCCACATTGAGGATGGAGCCAAAATTGTCGGTCCCAGCATGATCGGCTCCAACTGTCTGATATCCAGTGGCACCATCATCGACAAAAGTGTCATTTTTGAATACTCTCGAATCGGCTCAGGTGTTCGCCTAGTCGACAAGCTAGTGTTTGGTCGCTACTGCGTCGACAAAACAGGTTCTTCCATTGACGTTCAAGCAGCAGCACTCGATTGGCTCATTACAGATACCAGGCAGGCTGTTGTCGCAGAACCTCCTATTGAGCACAAGGCGATCGCAGAACTCCTTAATCAAACCATCACCAAATAGGCCACATCAGAAATACAGGGGCGATAGCATTGCTACGCCCTTCAACGATCCAGCAATAAGAAACAAACCTTCACAAATCAGCGCTATTTTTTATAGCCATAGAAAAAGCAGGCTCACAAAAAGAAATGAGCCGACCTATTCGGTCAGCTCATCACAGTTATGGGAACGACGTCACAAGAGACAGGTAGTAGAGCCTACTGGAGAACAAGACGCACGTTAGCGTTTTGCAGTCCGGGACGCTTCACCTCAGCCAACGTCTTGTTCACAGCGTACTTCTGATTGATAGAGTTGATCAGTTCAGTTTGGTTGTGCTTCTTAGCAACACCCCAAAGGTCAGCAATCAAGTCAAAAGAACCATCGGCATTCTGAGACCAGCCGATATCGTAATCGCCTTCCAATACAGCAACAATGTCAGCACGAACGTTCTGACCGTTGTAGCCACGGATATTAGCTTCAGTCTTTGTAGTCACACCCAAGTCATTGAGAGAAGACTTCAAGATTTCAGCGTCGGTGATTTTAGTGCGAAGAGTACTAAAGTGAGACATGTGAGTTTCCTCCTAAAGAGAAATTGAGAGACAACGAGGTTAGAAATCGAAAACAGCCACACTATCAAATGAGACAGACCTTGGCCTTACTGAAACTGCCAACAACAGTGCTATAAAAGCAAAAGTGCTGACTTTTTTTCCTGTAGGAGCAGGAAAAAAGCTTTTAGAACTCCATCCGCTGATATTCTGCAACAGATGAAGCCGCCGGACGGGCGCGCTGATGAGCCCAGTCGCGCAGAGCCGTTACTTGTTCACTCATCGTCTTCGACAGCGGCAGCGTAGCGCGAATCGCCGCAATAATATCGAGTTGAGTGAACTCTCGACCTTGAGCAAACGCCTCGTACATAGCAGAGACCAATCCCTGCTCTATCTCAGCGCCCGAAAAACCTTCACAAACCTTACTCAACTGATCATAGTCGAACCGCTCTGTATCGCCACGGCGCTTGCTTAGGTGAATTTTAAATATCTCTTTTCGCTCTTCTTCATTTGGCAAGTCAACAAAGAAAATTTCATCAAATCGGCCCTTTCGCAAAAACTCACTTGGCAGTCGCTCTACCCGGTTCGCTGTTGCAATTACAAACACAGGAGAAGTCTTTTCCTGCATCCAAGTCAAGAAACTGCCAAAAATACGACTAGACGTACCCCCATCCGAATCTGCCGATCCAGCGCTACCGGCAAAGGCTTTGTCAATCTCATCAATAAACAACACCGCTGGCGAAATTGACTCTGCCGTCTTCAAAGCGCCACGTAAGTTAGCCTCGGAACGTCCCACCATGGAACCATCGTACACTCGGCCCATATCCAATCGCAACAATGGCAGGCCCCAAAGGCGCGCGGTTGTCTTAGCAATCAAAGACTTACCACAACCCGGCACACCCAAAATCAACATTCCTTTAGGTTGGGGCAGACCATATTCGCGAGCACGCTCCGTAAAAGCATTAGACCTTTGCTTCAGCCAGTGCTTCAGTTCCTCCAAGCCGCCTACGGAATCGAGTGTCTCATCTTCTTCTATATAATCTAGAATCCCGTTACGACGGATAAGCTGCTTCTTCTCTGACAGAACAATATCGACCTCAGCCTCTGTCAGCTTTCCAGCCATCACCCTAGATTTACGAAACACTTTCTCAGCTTCGTCACGGGTCAGACCAAGAGCAGCTTTTAATAATTTCTCACGCCCCTCTGTTGAAATGCCAGAGACACCTGACTTGCTCAACTCAGCTGTTAAAACCTGGTTTAGCTCTGACATACTGGGCAAGCTGAAGTCTAAAACAACAACTTCCTTTTCAAGTTCAACAGGCACCTCCTGAACCGGCGACATCAAAATAATCGTTTTCTGAGTTCCGCGAAAACTCTCTATAGCATCTCTTAGGCTGCGGGTTACCTCAGGACTATCTTTGAAAGGGTGTAAATCCTTAAAAACAAAAATACTAGGATCTTTCTGACGCATTGCCCAGTTAATGGCAGCCTGAGGAGAAACCGTATTGTTTTGTTGCCCCGAGCCTCTCTCATGGCCGTACTCAACTACACCATGGGTCATAGTCCATGTGTACAAACGCCGCTGAGGCTGACGCTGTGCAAGCGTTGCAATTGTTCTTTCTGCCCGATCCTCTTCAAAGGTGACCAGATAGATCAACGGATATTGAGCTTGAATCAGTACGCTTAGCTCTTCTCTCATAGCGATCACCCCCAAATTAAGACGACCTAAAACATCTATCTAAACCAGAGCCAACAGATTAGAACAGAAACAACAAACTTTCCGTAACAGGACTAACAAATCACAAAAAAGAGAAACCTCTAGCAGGTTATCAGCTCGCCCTCGTCTGGGCTTCTAGAATCACAATCAGCGTCATCACCCACCGAACCAGCACTTAAGCCAGAAATCTGCGACATACCGATCAGCTCATCTGTCGGGACTTGAGCGTACTCACGAATCAAAGACAACTTGTTGCCCTTCAACGTTACTGCCGCAGAACATTGAGGGCAGTTATGAATCTGATGCGCATGACCATGAATTTCAGCAGAACCCTCCACCAGCTCTGCATTACTCAGATAAAACTCAAGCGCTCTTTGCGCCATAGATGACATAGTCTCACCGTCAACAGCGGAACGAATCTTGAACTGCCGGTGCAGGTCATCAGAAAGATACAATGTAACCTTTTGCTTATCTGGCATGTCGGATTGGAATAATATGACCCAGCTATGGGACTTATAGTATCTACACTTAAAAATGCTGTCAAGACGACATGCCGTTTTGACGCTAGAAACTTTACTCAACTTAACAATTACAGATTGAAGCGACGGGTAATCTCTATATATCTAAGACATTTTTCTGCATGAGTACTTCAGCGACAGTTAACCAAAATGCTTCTCTAGAAGGCGCGCTAAAACACTTTTTCGGACATGATCAGTTCCGATTTGATCAAAGACCTATCATCGAGAGAGTGCTTAAGAACAAAGACGTCCTAGTCATCATGCCGACCGGAGGCGGAAAGTCCCTATGTTATCAGCTGCCAGCGCTTCTAAGGTCAGGGCTAACTATCGTCATCTCGCCGCTTATTGCCCTCATGCAAGATCAGGTAACTGCCCTTCAAGACAACGGTATCGGAGCCACGTTTCTCAACAGTACACTCACCTTTGAACAGGTAAAAACTAGACAAGACGCAATCTTATCTGGTGACATAAAACTTCTCTACATTGCGCCAGAGAGACTTTTCACAGCAGCCTTTACAAACTTTCTAGAGCAAATTAGTCAAAAAGTAGGGATTAGTACATTTGCGATTGATGAAGCTCACTGTGTTTCAGAATGGGGCCATGATTTTCGGCCTGAGTATCGTCAACTTTTTCAGTTAAAACAACGCTATCCTCAGATTCCAATTATTGCTCTCACAGCCACAGCCACTGAGAGAGTACGTAGCGACATAGCACAGCAGCTTCGACTAGCGGACCCACACATATACGTATCTAGCTTCAATCGCCAAAATCTCTACTATGAGGTCGTCCAGAAAACAAAAAAGCCTTACGCACAGCTCCTCGAAAAAATCAAACACCACCAGAATACCGATGAAGACTCAGGCATCATCTATTGCCTAAGCCGAAAGCATGTCAATGAGGTCACCGGCAAACTTCAGCAAGAAGGAATCAAAGCACTTCCTTACCATGCTGGACTTAGCAGCGAAGTTCGCGAAACTAACCAAAACAAGTTCATCAGAGACGACATACAAATCATCGTCGCCACTATCGCATTTGGTATGGGTATCAACAAACCCGACGTTCGATTTGTCATCCACTACGACCTACCACGGAACCTCGAAAGCTATTACCAAGAAGCAGGACGTGCTGGTCGCGATGGCGAAGCCGCCAAGTGCACAATCCTCTTCGGATGGGGCGATGTACACACCGTTAAATTCTTAATCAATCAGAAAAGCGATCCTGGTGAGCAACGCATCGCCCAGCAGCAGCTCAACCAAATCATCAACTACACAGAAAGTCCTGTCTGTCGGAGAAAAATACAGCTAGGATACTTTGGAGAAGCGTTCACAGCCCCCTGCGACAACTGTGACAACTGCCTAAATCCAGCACCTATAGAAGATTGGACTATAGAGGCGCAAAAGTTTTTGTCTTGTGTCTATCGATGCGATCAACGCTTTGGGATGAACCATATCATCGACGTTCTCAGAGGCTCTAAAAAGAAGAAAATTCTCGAACTTAAGCACGAACAGCTTTCCACTCATGGAATCGGAAAAGACCGCACAGCTGAAGAATGGCGGATGCTCTGTCGAGCATTGATTTATCAGAGCTATCTAGACGAAACAACAGATGGATATTCCGTACTCAAACTCAACAAAGACAGCAACCAAATACTCAAAAAGCTAGTTCATGTCGAAATTCCGGTTGCGCAACGAATAGAAAAGCCAAGCAACACGAAACAGAAGACGGAAAACAGTGCCCTGACTGACAAAGAACAGATACTCATGAAGTCACTGAAACAACTTCGCAAACAGCTAGCCGACGAACAATCCGTTCCACCCTACATCGTTTTTTCGGACGCTAGCCTAAGGCAAATGGCCCAAAATCGTCCGCAAGCACCAGAATCTTTTTCCAAAATTTCTGGTGTTGGCAATCGAAAACTCGCACAGTACGGAAAGGTTTTCACGCAAGCTATTCGCGATTTTTGTAAGGAACATGAACTAGAAGTAACCGATAATCAGGCATCATTCCCATCACCGACAGAGCTTGCCCGCCAAGTCACCTCAAAGGCAGACATCACATCTACCCAAATGAAAACCTACGAACTCTACAAAAGCGGCCTATCGCTACCAGATATTTCACTCAAAAGAAATATTCGGCTCAGTACAGTAAACGGACACATAGCAAAACTCATAGAGGCAGGGCACGAAGTCGATATAAATAAGCTTGTTGATATTGATAGACAAGCAGTCATTAGGGCAGCCATATCAAAAGTAGGCGCTCAGTCACTAAGGGAGATCCGAGAAGAAACAGGTGATACTTACGACTATCAAGAGATAACACTCGTAAGAGCTAGCTGGGACGCAGCCCATAGTAAGTAAAGTGCGTACTACCTACAAAGCTTCCACGCCCCACCCCTAGGGCCGACTATCGAAAAGTACGTAAAACAAAAGCCCCAGGTACGCGTAGTACCTAGAGCTTTTGCTTTAGAATATGGAACCTGGCATCGAGCTATTTTCACAAGGGCCAACGCCCTAACTATCTTCGCCGCTACAGCG
>JBHJIY010000242.1:0-9478 GCA_050042985.1 Phormidesmis sp.
GCCGCCTGCGCCAAATCGCGGGTAGTGGTGCCGCCATATCCCCGCCGTGCAAATAGCTTCTGGGCCGCTTTTAAAATGCGCTCCTGGGTTTCTTCCTCACGGGAGATCGTCTTTTGTTTGTAAAGCGGCATTGATATAGAACCTTGTAAATTAAAGAGGAGTCGCACCATCGGCGTTGCACACTTGGGCATGCTACTTTGCTCACAGAGGCAAAGCGCAAAGGCTCACTGTCTACAAGTGGCTGCCTCTCATATGTATTTTTAGTCACCACAATAAAATCGCCTCGCAAATGACAGAACAATTTACAGAAACACACACTAGTTATTGGTTGTCATGAGTTTGGTTGCCCTGCTACTGGTCATTTTTATAGCGCTGATTGCCTCCAACCTGATGGACGCCCTACCAGGCGTGCTGTGGGGATGGATTCATTGGCCTCAGTGGGCATCGTGGGTTTTACTAGTCGTGATTCTTGCCTGGTGTCTAGAGCAGCAAAGCACTGACTAACAAGCCATCTGAAAGAAACCTTACAATCTTCATCCTGTCCTCAAATGTAGGCATGGTCTCTGAAACATTGACAACATTGACCCTATACGAAGCCCATACGGATCAGCAGGTATAAAAAATTACATCAACAATTAAATAACATCTTGTAGGGGTGACTACTGCCAAAACATAAGGAACTAAAGCGATTTGGAAACAGTCACCGAGACTACGGACGTCTGAAATACTGACCCCTGGATCGCTATTGAGCTAAAAATCTACAGGCTGTTTAATCAATCGTAAAGGTTAGGTAAAGATTAACGCTCCACACCCTTGGTGCAAACGGACTGGGTAATGTGTTGATAGCAAATCGAACCAAGACAACTTGATAATTTACGGGGTCTTCTACGCAGAACACCCAACTATCAAGCAGCCGTCCCAGCGACCAGCAAGCAGCTCAACAGACCAAACACTACAGACAATTTAAATGAGGGCCTAACCAACAAATACTCAGCAGCCAATACTCAACTGAATAAATGCTCAACTGAGCTTCTGATGCTCGATTTCTAGCGACACACAAACCTTCTTTCTCTTTCACCGCATTACCGTCATAAGGACTCTCCCATGTTAAAAAGCCAAGCTACCTGTGACTTTGACTGGCAACAGCTCAATCAGCTCGCAGGTGAAGATGCTGACTTCGAGGCAGAGCTGCTAGCTATTTTTTTGCAGGATGCCGAAAGCAGCTTAGGAGAAATAGAAAATGCGATCGCAGCCAAAGACATTCTAGCCATTGAGGAAGCGGCCCACTCTTTAAGAGGGGCAAGCGCTAACGTCGGAGCCAAGGCCCTAGCCGCCGTCGCCGGCCAGCTAGAGCAAGTGGCGCGCAGCGGGAAAATGACAGGAGCCCGCACGCTACTAAAGCAGCTCACACGCCACTGTCGCAACGTTCAAACTCAGTTTCAGGCCAAACGGTAGCTCACCAAAGCGCAAAATCAAGAGCGCAAAATCAGGCACCGAATTAGCCATTAAGTCAGGCATTAAGCCGAGGCGTAGGAGCAAGAGGAATCAAAGGGCCACCTTCACCATAAAAAGGGGTTCGCGAATCGTAAGTAGCTAAATAACCCGTGTAATAGGCCCCCGGATCAACATCGATCATACCGGCAGTCACATTGCCTTCAATGCGAGCAGTCGCTCCGAGCGTTAGCTTTCCCTTCGCATATACGTGGGCTCTCACCACACCTTGAACAACAATATTGTGACCCCGAACTTCCTGGCCTTCAACCAGGCCTGTCTCAGAAACCTCAATATCACCATTAGCAGTGACCAAACCTAGAACGGTACCTTCTATCTGAAGCCGTCCGTCCGCTTGCAAAGCACCCTCCAGCCGACACCCTCGTCCTACTCTAGACACACTCGCCTGCTGCCTACGTAAAAACCAAACCATGGGAGAAGATCCTAATTACACAAAAACCAAACCACAAAAACCAAACGTTAGAACTTTGTACCCGGCTCGCTTCCTCAGTATGTTTACTAGCATACACAGACTACGTGTAATTTTTAATAGAAAAACTACGTAAATATACGCATACATTGGATGCAAATAATCGACATGAGGCTTCTAAACAAGAATTTTTATTGATATAGCCCTGAAATGGTTGTTTTGGGCACAGACAGCTGCAACAATTACATCTGCATGCAACGGTTTAGGTTCAAAAGCATGCAATCTCAAATTTTGTAGGATTGATTCAGGTATGAAAAGAGTTGAGGCCATTGTGCGCCCTGAAAAGCTACAGGACGTGAAAAGTGCACTTGTAGAAATCGGCGCAACTGGAATGACCCTGGAAGACGTACGCGGCTTTGGTCGGCAAAAGGGGCAGACCAGTACCTATCGTGGGATTTCGTACACCGTAGAGTTTTTGACCAAAAAACGACTGGTGCTGGTCGTCTCCGATGAAAGGCTCAATCTCATCTTGGAAACCATCGCAACTGCGGCTGCCACGGGCTCTATTGGAGACGGCAAAATTTTTGTATCGCCAGTCAATGAAGTGATTAGAATTCGTACCGGAGAAACCGGAGAAATCGCACTGTAGAGCCTGTGTCGTAAAGTTTGCGTCGTAGCGTCTATGCCTTAAAGGTCATACCGTAAAGCCTGTGCTGTGTGCGACCCAGAAAACCTTGGAACAGAAATATCAGAACAGAAATATCAGAACAATTGAGTCAGCCAAAAGCAAACTGCCGCTGTTCCCAAAGGAACGCTCAAGTTGTCGATGCCATATTTTGAGATTGACTCTAGGACAGTAGCGATCGCAGCTCCCACGCCAGCCACCACCCAAGTCGCCAGCACCGGCCCCTGTACGGCCAGCAGCACCGACACACATACGCAATAGCTCACCAGCAGCATACCCAGGCTTCCTTCCCAGCTCTTTTTCTCGCCCCATACCTGATAAGGGTGCTGACCAAAACGCTGGCCGATCAGCGCCGCCATGCCATCTCCCCAGGTCATCGTTAAAACGCCAATAACGGCATACTGCGGCACTTGTAGCGGCCAAAAACACGCAACCAGCACGCCAATACTCACCGCATAAAAAAATGTCCCCAGGCTCTGACGTCCTATGCCATTTATCCCTGGTAACAGCGGCAGCCGGTAAGACAGCAGCGCCACACCGCTAAACACGACCGAAGCACCGATACTCGCCCAGGCAGGTACTGAAAGCCACCAGGCAATCAAAATCACCTGCCCCGCGCCAATATGCACAATTTTTCGGGTGATTTCTGGGCCATAGCCCAATCGGCGAGCTGTCTCAGAGGCACCGCCAACTAAGGCTAACCAAACAACCACTAGCACTACTTGAAAGCCCAACTGAGTCGATAGCTGAAAAAATAAAGAAGGCACAGATCGCCATACAAAAAACGGTATCGACAGCAGCTGAGGGTATCGCCCAAACACTTTCGCTGCTATCTTGATGTAGAAATTACTGACTCAACTACCTAACTAAACTATAGAGCACGCATGGGTAAACCCTACCAGCGAGTACTGTTAAAACTAAGCGGCGAAGCCCTGATGGGGTCTTTGGCCTACGGCATTGACCCGGCAATTGTAGATGCCATAGCACAAGAGATTGCAGAGGTGCTAAAGCAAGGCGTTCAGCTGGCCATTGTGGTTGGCGGCGGCAACATCTTTCGAGGCGTGAAAGGGGCCTCAGCCGGTATGGATAGAGCAACCGCCGACTACATCGGCATGATTGCCACCGTCATGAACGCCATGACCCTGCAAGACGCCCTAGAGCGCGCCGACGTACCCACTCGCGTACAGACGGCCATCTCCATGCAAGAGCTTGCAGAACCCTATATTCGCAGGCGCGCCATCCGCCATCTGGAAAAAGGCCGCGTCGTCATTTTTGGTGGCGGCTCTGGCAATCCATTTTTTACCACCGACACCGCCGCTGCCCTGCGTGCCGCCGAAATCAGCGCCGAAGTCCTGTTCAAAGCCACCAAAGTAGACGGCGTATACGACAGCGACCCGGCAACTAATCCAAACGCAAAGCGCTATAAATCATTAACCTATAGCCATGTTTTGACAGAAGACCTTAAAGTAATGGATGGCACGGCGATCGCGCTATGCAAAGATAACAACATTCCAATCATGGTGTTTAACCTCTCTGTACGAGGCAATATCAACCGCGCCATGATGGGTGAACCTATTGGAACAATTGTAGGAGAGTCCTGTGAAGTTAGCTGATTTGGGTGAAGTAGAAGACGCCATGAAAAAGGCAGTTGAATCGACCAAGCGGTCTTTCAACACCATTCGAACAGGCCGTGCGAGTGCCTCACTCCTCGACAAAATTATGGTGGACTACTACGGCAGCCCCACCAGCCTAAAGTCGCTGGCAAACATCACCACGCCCGATGCCAGCACACTGATGATTCAAGCCTTTGATCCTAGCTCGGTATCCCTCATCGAAAAAGCCATCTCCATGAGCGACGTAGGCCTAGTCCCCAACAGCGACGGCTCCCTCATCCGGCTAAATATTCCACCGCTCACCACCGAGCGCCGTCAGGAATTTGCCAAAATCGCCGGTAAATATGCAGAAGAAGGCCGCGTATCGGTGCGGAACGTCCGCCGCGACGGCATCGACCTCGCCAAAAAGCAAGAGAAAGACGGCGACATCTCCGAAGACGAATCGAGAGATATGCAGGACGAAGTCCAAAAGCTCACAGACAAGTACACCAAGCAAATCGACGCAGCCTTGGCCGAAAAGGAAAAAGCGATTCAAACGGTTTAAATGTCAGACGATACCTTTTCTATAGTCGACTGCATTGTTGTGGGCGGCGGCCCAGGCGGCAGCGCAGCGGCATACCACTTAGCCAAAGCTGGCCGCTCAGTTCTCCTTCTCGAAAAAGCAGCCCTGCCTAGATACAAAGCCTGCACAGGAGCCGTTTCTCCCAGCGTGGCCGACTGGTTCGATTTTGATTTTTCGCCCGCTATCGACAGCCAAGTCCGGCGCGTTCGCTACACCTGGAAACTCGGCGACGTAGTAGATGCAGAGCTAGAGACAGAGCCTATTTGGAGCGTAAAGCGCGAAGTATTTGATCAGTTTTTAATCGACCAGGCTAAGGCCGCTGGCGCACAGGTTCGAGATAAAACAGCGGTAACGGGGATTGCCTTTCAGGGCGATCGCACCGCCGCCAACGAGCCCTACTGGCAAGTACAGGTACAAACCCAAAGCGGGCCTAGCACACTCAATGGGCGGTACTTAATCGCGGCAGACGGTGCCAACGGCCCTATGGCCGACTGGCTTGGCTTTCGTCAGCACAAGCTACGAGAAGCTGGCACCCTTGAAGTCGATACCCACGAGCCCGTTGCAGCAGGCGCTTTCAGCTTTGAGTTTGGCATGGTCAAAAATGGCTGCCTATGGAGCTTTCCAAAACACCAGGGCTATTCCTTCGGCGTCAGCAGCTTCATTGGCAACTCGGTAAAGGCACCAGAAAAGCTGCTAAAACAGTACGCACCAGCGTTTGGCGTAAGTGCTCAGCAAGGAACTTTGCATACTCACCCGCTCAAGCTGTGGGACGGCAACCATACGCTCCACGCACAGCAAGCGCTGCTAGTAGGCGAAGCCGCTGCCATCGTAGACCCACTCACGGCAGAAGGCATTCGGCCAGCGATGTACAGCGGCATGGAAGCTGCAAAAGCGCTGGACAAGGCGCTCAGTGGTGACGCCGATGCACTATCGGGCTACACCCAAACCATTCATGAAAACTGGGGAAGCGATATGCAGTGGGCCCAGCGCATTGCCAGCGTCTATTTTCGCGTGCCGAAAATTGGCTACCGGGTAGGCAGCAAGCGGCCTACAGCCACCAAGCGCCTAGGTCAAATTTTGGCCGGTGAAGTGAGCTACGCGGACATTGCAAACCGAGTGATTAAGCGGATCAGCACTAGTTTTATTCCAGGCATGGGCAAGTAGCTGGCCACAGACCTGCTGAAAAAATCGCTGATATCTTCGCCATAGCCGCATAGGTTGGTGGTAACAGCAATACCTTGCGCAGCATTTGCCTTGGCACAGTCGATCAAAGCAATGCCGGTAAGCGGTTGATTAGCAGCCATAAAATTGCTTGAGTTGTGTGTTTATTGACTCAAGCTTATTGATACCATTTCCTATCAGGACAAAACCGACCTCTTAAGTCAGAGATCGCATAGGTCGTAGGTCAACAGACTGGCAGCTAAGCATCAGCAATGTTGCCTATGTCTGTTCGTCTTATCAATAAAAACGGGTACCTTGTAATCGCATCATAAGTATTTGATTTCAGGCATTTGATTTCGGGTATTCAATTGCCTAGTGCCTACAACGCCTCCGTAAATATTTTTTCATAAATATCGATAACGTTAATGCAAACTGGATTTGAGCAGATAACGAAAAGTATTGTAGTACTGGGGATTGTAAGCAACAGCCTGGCACTGGGAATTCAGCCGAGCTTAGCCACCGACCTGATTACCTCAAAATCACTACAGGTGCAGACACTAGCAGCAGATGCTTTACAGGTAGCCACTAGTACCCAGCCGAACAGCCCTCGAGCTGCCACGCAGCCTTTTCCCGACCTAACGTTCTCAGAACCCGCACCCAGATTTACTCGCTCTACTAACCTAGTGCAGCCGACCAGTGAGCCAAGGGCGCTGATCAGTCCAGCTCAATATTTAGACCAATATTCAGCACCCTCTCGCGGCCAATCTGCCAGCCAATATCTAAGTCAGAACGCTCCAGCAAGTGAGCTCAACGAACCGGAAGAAGAAGTCACACCTCTGCCTGAACCGGCCCCGGTACTGCCCGAGAGTGAAACAGCACCGACACCAGCACCCACCTCGCCCAGCAGTGGAGAAGTCCTGGTCAATAAAATTCAGGTGGTGGGGAGCAGTGTTTTTACTGACGCTGAGTTTGATCCGATTGTCAGCGATTATGAAGGCCGCGAACTCGGGTTGCGCGAGCTGCGTCAGATTGCCGACGATATTACTCAGCTCTATTTGGAGTCTGGCTATATTACGTCTCGGGCCGTCCTCAGTGAACAAACCATTGTAGGAGGCGTGGTTCAAGTGCGGGTGGTAGAGGGCTCACTCGAAAATATTCAGGTAGAAGGAACCAATCGCCTGGCGAACTATGTGCGCGATCGCGTTAACTTAGCCAATCGCACACCGCTCAATCAGGTCGACTTAGAATCTCAGCTTCAGCTGCTGCGCGCAGATCCCTTAATCGAGCGCATCGAAGCCAGCTTGCGCGCCGGTACAGGCGAAGGCCAAAGCCGACTAATTGTACGCGTACTAGAAGCCCCTGCCTTTTCGGGAAGAGCCGTCTTCGACACCAACTCGCCGCCCAGCGTAGGCGTAGCCCGCATGGGCATCGAAACAAACTACAGCAACGCCCTGGGCCTAGGTGACCAGCTATCACTCTCGGCTTACCGCACCACCACTGGCGGATCCAATACCTACGGCATCACGTACAAAGTACCGCTCAATGCGCTGAATGGCACGCTGCAAGCGCGCTATTTGCCCAGCTCGTTTGAACTCATCGACCCCGCGCTGGCTTCGCTGGGAGTCACAGGTTCTTCCAGTACCTATGAGCTTACCTACCGACAGCCGATCATTCGCAAACCCAACGAGGAATTCGCCCTTTCGCTAGGATTTCGGCAGCGTTCGGGTGAAACACTCATTAGCGATGTTGTCGTCGATTCGACGCGTACCAGCGTATTTCAGTTTGGCCAAGACTATCTGCGACGAGATCGGTCTGGGGCTTGGGGACTGCGATCGCAGTTCAACCTCGGCACTGGCCTATTCGCCGCCACTAGCCGAGACAATGGCCAAGCCGACGGTCAGTTCTTCAGCTGGCTAGGCCAAGTGCAGCGGGCCCAAGTCATCAATCGTGACAATCTATTACTGATGCAAGGCAGCTTGCAGCTTGCCTCCGAAAGTCTCCTAGGTGCAGACCAGTTCATCATTGGTGGGCCTAGCTCCGTTCGGGGCTATAGCCAAAATGCTCGCTTTGGCGATAACGGTTTCCGCGCTTCGGTAGAAGACAGAATGACCATACAGCGAAATGAAGATGGCTCACCCGCGCTGCAAGTTGCACCCTATATAGACACGGCAATGATTTGGAATCAGGGCGCGGAAACGAGTGAGCAGCGCTTTTTGCTAGGCACAGGTGTAGGGTTGATTGCCAACGTTGTAGACAATGTACAGGCCCGGCTCGATGTAGCGCTACCGCTGGTAGAAATAGACGAGGCAGGTGACAGTCCGCAAGATGTGTTTATGTATTTCAGCATGGACTATCGCTTTTAGGAATGGCATAAAAAACGCCACACGGTGCCCCTTTTCTTGGCGTAGCCTATCCGTGGGACATAGGGGAACCAACGGAGGGGTCTTAGGAGGTAGCGCACTCGTCGAGAACCCCTCCCTTGCGGTTCCCCTTGAAAAGGGGCACCAAGAGAAAACGCGCCAAGAGAAGGGGCACCAAGAGAAAGAGCACCAAGAGAAAACGCGCCAAGAGAAAGGACGCCAAAAGAAAGGGAATCGAGAAAAGTAGGATAGTCACAGAGGCACGAAGACCATGACTCGGATCTTCAACAAACACTCAGAGAAGGAGAAACGTCAATATCTACGTAACCAATCTGAGATTCACGAACTCGGAAATTTACCACAGCTTAGAAAGCGTTCTGACCGAAATTCTTCAGAAAGTAACTGCATTGCAGACTCAACAATTTCAAGAAGACAAACAGAACACCTAACTTAGAATGCGCCACACAATCACGCCGAGACTTACGATTGATCCGAAATAGGCGAGCGCTCGCGCCACCGCCACACCAGCAATATAGGCCACCCCGTGCAATATCCTAAATGCTAGAACTGCGATCGCAGCAATTGCAGTCACTCCATCAGCTTGCCCCGTCACCTCAGCGAGCAAAATCACCGCCGCAATCATCGCCAAGTTGTCGTGATGATTCCGCTGTGCCCGATCCGCTCTTCCTATCCAAGGCGGCCCTTCAATAAACTTCTCTCGATTACTCGCTGCCCATTCAAGGCCACCTTTGCTTACCCGGCCTAGTGCCGGGATGTGGTTCAGCGGAATAGACCAAAGAGCCAAAATAAGCAGACAAATCAGATCGGTCGTCATTTTAATGATGGGGAAGTTAAATACATTGGCCCTATCATCTCAACAACTAAGCAACAAGTAAAACAGATGGATGACCTTTCGATTTCAACCACTTTTCGCGCAAAACGGAACTACCATAGCGTTTTTCAGGCGTATTCTATGCAACACACTTTTCAAAAGTAGCCGATCAAAGACAAAGAGCAATGTTTCTTGACTTGGGCAGTAACTACTCAGGCTGAAATGATGGCAGAACAGGGCTGCCGATAAAGGTACTTGTCAAAGCATCAAGAACAGGTAGCCCTTGCTTTCTCAAGGTCGAGATGTAGCCGCGAATGCGACAGAACTGACGCGCCCCGTCAGCC
>JBHJIY010000243.1:0-2897 GCA_050042985.1 Phormidesmis sp.
GTCTGCTGTACCAGCAATAGCTGCTAGCGATCGCTCGTTGGCAGCGACCACAAGACCTACACTTCCTAACCCTGCATAGTGAAAGAATCTTCTTCGCTTCATGACTCTTTGTGGTGCCTCATATGATGCCTTAACAGAACAGCAAAGTCCTCAAGGAGCCGTATACCTGCTCCGCAAACATTGTTTATAAGTTTTCCAACGCTCTTCTAAAGAAGAGGTTAGATTTCTATATTGAATACTAGAAACAGTAAATAACAAATGCATCCAAAGCTGTTGTATACATCGACACATTTACTCACTTACGTAAAGAAACTGAGATATTGTAATGAAACGAGGAGATGTTTTATGCCGCTGCCTGTGTTAGTTTGCGTCGCAGCATAGCCAGATAATCGGCCCGAAATTTTCTCAGCTGATAATCCTGCGGATCGTTTTCCTTCATTGCTTCCCAGGCGGCTTCCTTCCCACTCGCACTCTGTTGCTAGGCGGTTTTTACCATCGATTCTGTAATCAGTGTCGCCCCCTGAGTCATGCGTTCGTAGCCGTAGTAGCTCATGTGCTCAGCACTTAGCGTTTCAATCAGCTGAATGTTTTCCAAGCTCAAATCCTGTTTGAACTTATCCACATTGGCAGGAATGGGCTCAGAGGAATTGGTTGCCCATAGCTCAGAGAGTCCTGAGAGCCCCTTCGCCTCACGAGAGCGGGAGACATCAAGCATGCTATCCGAGAAAGTAATACCGAGGAATGAGCAAACTTTTTGTAAAACGGCCGCTTGGTTTTGAATAAAATCTTCGTAGCGAATGGTGAGTACTCTCTCTGGATACTTCTCGGCCAACGCTCTCCCAGCATCTTGAGCCTTGACCCAAGTTAGCGTATTGAGCAAAATATCGAAGTCATGAATGATAGCGCGATTGATGCTGCTGATTTGGGCGCGCGGGTCTCTGACTACGTTGAGAAACAGCATATCGTCAAAGAGTGAGATTAGCTCTTCGGCATAGTGCACACTGTCTAGCGATTTATCCATCACCAGCTTGGCTCGATGCTTTTGCCCAGCCAAAAACAACATTTCCCAGGTAATGGCATGAATGCTGCGGGGTCGATCTTTTATCCGTTCAAAGATCACCACTGGATCAAGCGAAACGCCATCCCACTTCACCATAGTGGCAGCCTGCAAACCAACTACGTCAATCACTAGCTGAAAGTAGTTGAAGTCGTTTGACAGGTTTCCGTACAGGGGTAGCAGGGGCATGAACTCAACGATATGGAGCGGATACGGCGAGTAGAATTCGTCTGAAAAATTTAGCCGTAACCGTAGGGCGTGGCTGCCACAGCGACGAATTGGCGTCATTAAAACCGGTCTGGGGCGCTCGGCAGCTACGCTATCGACAGGGACAGATGAGGGTGTAGTCAATGGCATGGATGTTTCCTAGTTTTGATAAGGATGTTCAGTCAGAAGTTTGCTGAAAAAGTTGCTTCAAAAGCTGGGTTAAGATAGTGAAAATTGTGCCAGTAGAATCAAGGCAGCAAAGAACAACACAAAATATCCAAAGCCAGCTTGTAGAGCTTTCGCATTAACAAATCGATTGCAATAGCTACCGAGCAGCGTTCCTAGGCTGGCTGCAAAGGTAAAAGAAACGACTAAAGCCCAGTTAACTTCGAGCTGGCTGAGATAGCCTAAGAAGCCTGTTACAGACTTGAGAGAGATAATTAACAGAGAAGTTCCCACTGCTTGCTTTATCGGTATGCCCGTTAGCAGCACTAGCGCTGGCACAATCGCAAACCCGCCGCCAATACCGACAAACCCAGTCAACACACCAATGCCCATACCTTCTACCGGAATCATGAACTGATGTAGAAGAAACTTTTTATGGACAGGTTCTGAGGAAGAAAGCGTAACGACCGTTTGGTTTTGCTGTCTGCTTTTGATAATCATCAGCAGGCTAGCGAGTAGCATAATCATGCTAAAACACAGAAGCTGAAATGATTCACTCACCCAAGAAAATGAAGCCAACAGTGCGCCTAAGTAAGCCCCTACCATGGCAGCCGGGGCAAATAACGCTGCAACATCAAACCGAACGTTGCCTTTTTGCCAGTGTAGGAAGGCTCCCATTGCGCTAACGGTGCCTACGCTCACGAGGCTAATGGCGATCGCACTTTTTGCCTCTACGCCTATCACATATATCAAAATCGGCACGGCTAGGATTGCGCCACCGCCGCCCATTAGGCCCAGAGAAACGCCAACAGCGATCGCACAAAAATGCCCAAAACCCCAAGCAAACATAAACAACGCGGCTATCCCACCAGGTATTGCATAAGATATTGCTCAAACCGCTGCTGAAAAACAGGCTTACTACTAAAGTCGAATCCGAGCCGCTGCCGCAGCGACTGTGTCTCCCACAGTGTCAACCGATTACGAGTAGAGAGATACAACAATGCGATGAATCCAGCGCGAAAAGCTGAGCGACAGCTAATCAAAACGGGTTTCGGCAGCCGGTCAATCTCTTTTAGCGTTTGAGTAATTCTCTCATAGGTCAGCGTATCAGCAGACATCGGCATGTGGCTGTAGTTCACGCCGCTTGCTTCCGCCTGCTGCTTTTCCGTGGTCTTGAAACCTTGTTCTTGAGTACACCGCAAACACAGAACAGAAACCCACCCCAAGGCCAGAACCTTCTGAAACTGACGATCTGATAGCTGACCTGAAATATAAACACTCGCATTGATTTTTTGAATACCAGTTTCCGGGGACTCCAACATTGCGCGCTCCTTTGGCTATATTGCCAGCTAATTTTCCATACTTTTCAGCGTTTCTTCTCGAATCAAATCAAAAACCTGTCGGCTGGTCTGAGTAAAGTCTGGCGTTAACATGTCGTCTAATTGGCGTGGCCTAGGCAAAGAGACCT
>JBHJIY010000244.1:0-10709 GCA_050042985.1 Phormidesmis sp.
ATGGCAGACCTGAACCAGAACGCGCTTGCCCGCAGCCTGCACCCGACGCTGTAACTCGTAGGCAAAGATCATCTGCGCCAGCTTGCTTTGTGCGTAGGAAGCCCAGGGAGTGTAGTTCTTATCGAAGTTGAGGTCTTCGAACTTTATTCTCTTCAACCCCATTTTATAACCGTTGCTCCCCACGACCACGATGCGCCCCCTCGACGCTTCAATCCGCTCAAACAGCAATCCACATAGGAGGAAATGACCGAAGTGGTTCACGCCAAGCTAGCTCTCGAAGCCGTCCACGGTGATCTCCTGTGTTGCTACCTGCGCGATCGCAGCGTTACAGAGTTAAGGCTTTTGCCAGTGGCGGTTAATTGTTTGTGCCACAGGTGTTGGATCATTGCTGTGTCTATAATTTTCCTATCGCCCACACACTAAGTCGTATGCCCATGACTACTCGCTACTACACCGAAACGCTTGAGGGCATTGGTGAGGCTATTGCTTTGCAGATGCGGCTGATTCCTGAAGGCACCTTCATGATGGGGACTCCTGAGACTGAACCTGAAAGTCAGGAGCGTGAAGAACCACAGCATGAAGTAAGTGTCCCTCCGTTTTTTATGAGCCGTTACACCATTACGCAGGCTCAGTGGCGTGTGGTAGCAGCTATGCCTCAGGTGAATCAAGCGGTGAAGCCAGAGCCTTCTCACTTCAAAGGCGATAACCTGCCTGTAGAACGGGTGTCTTGGTATGAGGCTGTAGAGTTTTGCAATCGCCTGTCTGCTCATACAGGTCGCCCCTATCGCCTACCCAGCGAAGCCGAATGGGAATACGCCTGCCGTGCAGGGACAACAACGCCCTTTCACTTTGGTGAAATGCTTACAACAGAAGTAGCCAACTTCAACGGCAACTATACCTACGCGGATGGCCCAAAAGGAGAATATAGAGAAACAACAACACCAGTTGATCACTTTGGGCTTGCGAATGCTTTTGGCCTGTGTGATATGCATGGAAACGTGTACGAGTGGTGTCAAGATCACTACGGTAGCTATGACAAAACACCTGTCGATGGCAGTGTTTGGACAACAGGTGACGAAAAAGCAAACCGCATACTACGTGGCGGTTCCTGGTTCCTTAATCCGAAGACTTGCCGCTCTGCGTATCGCGACAGCGATGTGCCTGACTTCCGCAACAGCTATATCGGTTTTCGGGTGAGTTGTTCTGCCCCGATGACTTAGGCGCCACAAATTCAATACATGGCTAACCATGTCGCTATCTGGAAGCTGTCTGTGTTATGTGGCTAGTTTGTTCAGAGCAAGGTGATGTGATGGTAATAACGACGCTTCCTTTTTTGTGCCCTTTATCCACATATCTGTGGGCGTCCATTATTTTTTCTAGTGGATACTGTCTATCAATGATCAGTTTTATTTTCCCTGCTTCAACCAGTTCTTTGAGGGGCATGAGATAGTCAGTCTGTTCTGCGACGCTCCCGCCTAGCAAGAGTTTCTTTTTACTGGTTAATTTTGTCCATAGCATGTGGAGAGAGGGAATGGGGTTGTTGATGTTTAGATAGGTGCCATTTGGCTTGAGCGATCACACGCAGCAGATATCCACTACATACTTTCCCCTTGGGACGATTGCCACAGCTTAAGCGAGTGATTGGCCAGCAGGGTTGCGTTGTTCTACATGCCCCCAGGCAAACCCGTAAAACCACAGCCATGCTTTCTTTCACCAAATCCCTGATACCATGATGGCCAATACTCAGCTGTTGAGGTGGGCGCTGCGTTTTCAGGCGATCCAGATGCTGCGGAATTAGCTATTCTTCCCTCGTGGCAGCGGGCGCATGGACTTGTGCTTGCGCTACGGAGAGGTCGTACTCGGCATGGAGCTAAAGGTGTGGCGTCAAGGACGACCCGACCCTCTCCCCACAGGCTTAACGCAGCTAGACAAATACCTAGCTGGGCTAAGCCTAAACCAAGGATGGCTAGTGATCTTTGACAGTCGCAGCCATGCAAAGCCACTGGCAGAACGAACAACAACAGAGCAAACAACAACCCCTGAAGGCAGAACAGTCACAGTTATTCGTGGTTAACGGTAGCAACCGCCTTAATTCGATGTCGGCAAGCCTGCGTTTTCATCGAGCCGGACAGCACTACCCTCTTCATTGGTGCGATAGGTATAGCGATCGCCCGTAGCTGAATCCACCAACTCTACCTGCCACCCTTCTGTCAAAGCAGCCAAACAAGCTTCTGCTGGGCCACCTAAACCAAGGCAGCCATCAGACCAAGTTTGTCGGCTATAGCTCTCAACAGTTATTACAGTGTCACCAATCTCTTCGGCTAGCGCCGCCTTCACAGCCATTTCCACCTCATCTGGCAAGGCAGCTTCCGGTGTTGACGGTTCTGGCTCTGACGGTTCTGGTGTTGACGGTTCTGGTGTTGACGGTTCTGGCTCAGTAGGGGGGGCTTCTCTTTCTAGAATGCGTCCTGTTTCAGCCGACTGGTCAGCAACCTGAATCGTACAGTCATCAGTCGCAGCATCTGCATTGACCGTGATAATCATCTCTCCTAGAGGATTACGATACTCAACACCCTCAGCCAGCGACTGCATTTCAATCGGCGTATTGTTCATCCACAGGCTATTTTGGGTGCGGCTATAGGCTCGCATTAACAATTCCCCTTCTTTTTCATACACCCGCACAGCCACGCTGCTAGTTTCACACATCATAATTGTGCGCTCATTCGCGTTTGCCTGAGCTGTCGCGGCCCTGTGGCTAAAAGGTAGCGCGCTAAAGGTGACGGCAAGTAGCGCACTAGCTACAGGGAAAATTATGGATTGTTTCACAGTGAATACAGACCTTCCTAACAGTGGAAAACCGACGCCTTTGAAGTTTGCCATAGTGTTTCCTCATCAATCTCTCAACACCTAACTTTTACTGTGTGATTCAAATCACACTAGAGGGCGATGTGCCACTTTGCCCGCAGGCAGAGTTACCTTTGAAAAGTCACCTCATTGAAGAACTCACTGAATAGCGCTTAGTCCTAAACGATGTACCTTGGCTAGCATCGGGCTGGCTGACGTCACGATTGGTTCGTATGCTGAAAAGAAAGCAGTCGGCGCTAACGCACAGCTAGCCCAGGGTAGCTTAAGGCATTCAGCGACTAAAGGCGCGGCATAAACAATTTCGTGTGCGACCAATAAATCAGCGTTTTTTACCACTGCCATTAAGTCATCATAGGTATCTTTCACATTGCCTAAAACAATCTCTTTGAGAATTGTTTCCGCTCCCTTTTTAGGATCTAGCATACGTTCAACCGTTTTAGGATCTTCTGGCAGACCAGGTCGAATCGCATGGAATCTGAGGCCTAATGACTCAACCGTTTTTCGATAGTTTTCGGTAGTCGCTAGTACGATGTCATGTCCGCGATCGCGCAGCTCCAAACTCAAGGCAATCATAGTATGCAAGTCGCCCAGAGAGCCCCATGTAGCTAACACAATTCGGCTCATTATTTTACGGTTGATTTTTCTAGTAACTGCTTGTCGAGCTCAAGGTTATGCCCAGTAGCTGAGAAAGATTCATTTCCACTTAGTTTTCCTGTCTTTGTTTCTACAATCTGAAATCCCTCACTGAGGTAGAGCTGTAAAGCGGCATCATTTCCACTCAGCACAGATGTGTGCACGACGTTGCTGCACCGACTAATGGCTTTTTGTAGCAGCAGTCTGCCAATTCCCCGTCGATAATGGTCGGGCGACACATACAGCCAGGTCAACTCACTGTCCGTAAACGCAACAAATCCAACGATGGCTTGATCCTCGCAGGCCACCCAAACTTCTCCTTCAAATAATCCCTCACCTTCAGCCGTAGCCTCCAGTGATAAGAAGGCTTCAACACCTACTGAAGGGCGCAGTTCGTCTAGCCTGGCGCGGTCGTGAATAGCGGCGATCGCATCCCAATCTGTTGGGCTATAGTTTCTTAGATACATCATGCGCATTTAGTCTCGTATCGCTTTAACTAACGCTTCTCTCAATTACATTCTGAACATAGCTAAAATAGGCCTGTGATTGCCATGACCAAAGTCATCTGTCTGAGTGACTTTTTATATATAAAGACCTACTTACGCAATCAACCGCCCATCTTCAATATGTAGAGTGCGATCGGCAATATCGAGAATGCGATCATCGTGAGTGACCAGTAGAACAGTACAGTGCTGATGATGGGCGAGCTGTTGAATTAGATTCACAACGGCTCGTCCGGAGTGGCTATCGAGGGAGGCAGTGGGTTCGTCAGCTAGAACGATTTTGGGCTGCGAGACCAGGGCACGGGCGATCGCAACTCGCTGCTTTTGCCCACCCGAAAGCTGATTGGGATGCTTGTGGCTATGCTCTGCTAAGCCGACTATTCCCAGCATTTCACGGGCCTGATGGCGACGGTTTTGCAGGGTTCCCCCATGTAATTTCAAGGCCATGCCCACATTCTCCGCTGCCGTCAAACAATCGAGCAAATTATGAGACTGAAAGATAAACCCAATCTGGCTACGCAGCTTGATCAGCTTACGCTTACGCGCACCATTCAGCTCCTGATCGAGAATCTTTAGACTGCCTGATTGAACAGAGCGTAAAGCGCCCATCAGCGTCAGCAGCGTTGTTTTTCCACTGCCCGATGGCCCTGTGAGCAACACAATTTCACCCGGATGCAGCACTAGGCTGATATCTGTTAGCACCGCGCGCCGTAGCTGACCCTTGCCAAAAGCGTGACTGAGATTGTTGATTGTTACCGTAGAAGCCATACAAGCCACCCTTAAAAGACATCGGCAGGATCGGCAGACTGGAGACGGCGCATAGCGATCGCACCCGATAAATTGCACATCACCAGCGTCAACACAAACACCTGAACAGCCACTGCACTCTTCATCACTAGCGGAATCCGCGTCATTACAGTCAAGACCTGATACAGTCCCAAAGACGTGATAAACCCAGGAATAAACCCCAACACAGCTAACAAAACAGCCTCTAGCAATACCACTCGCAGTAGCGCCGCATCGCTGTAGCCCATCGCCTTGAGCGTGGCATATTCTGGCAGATGATCGCTGATATCGGTATACAGCACCTGATAAACAATTACGATGCCAACCACAAATCCCACCATGCTACCAAAGCCAAAGATAATGCCGCCGGGATCTTCATCTGTGAATTTTTTCTCTTTTGCCAGCAGCTCTTCTAGGGTCAATACGTCCACCGTTTCTGGTAAATAGTCTCGAAGTGTTGCCTGTACTGCGGCGACATCACTGCCGGCCTCTAAGGTTAGCAGTCCCAGATTTATCTGTTCTAGAGACTGCGGCCCGAACCACTGAGTGTAGGTCGAATCGCTCATGACCACTGTGCCTTTTTCGATGACGGTGCTTCCCAAGCTAAATAAGCCCACCACCGTGACTTTGCGGCGACCCATCAGGGTTTGCACGTCATCGGAGGATGATAGCAATGACGGAATTTCTCCTAGGGAAGGTTGAGAGAGTCGATCAAACAGAACAGTATTAGCCGCGCTGAGGCGATCGCTTTGCTGCGCCACTTCCGGAATTTTTAAAATAGGCTGCGTTAGATTAAATGCAACAACCCGTACCTGATTGCCAAAAATATCGCCTGCGCTCTCTTCTTCTGGCGACCATTCAGGTGAGTCCTCTAAAGTACTATCTGAGGGCTGTTCAAGCTGATCGGGATCTGTCCAGTTTAGGGTATTGACATACATGGGGGCCGCAACCTGTACGCCATCGACTGAATCTGCCTGTAGCAGATACGCCCGAGGAATGGGAAGCGGAATGCGCAACGTAGGGCTAAACGCAGACATCAAAAAGAGGTCTCCTTTTAGGTTTTCGTGCAGGGTGGTAGCACCATCGGTTAGCAGCGTTTGTAGGCCCATCATTGTAAACATCAGAATGTTGGCGAAGCTTACCCCCGTAATCGCCACCGCTAGCCTGATCTTTTGATGCGAGAGCTGTGCCCAAGCCAAGGGTTTTTCAACCGGCCATCGGGGCAGCAAAGATTTCCACATAAAATTTCCCACGCAAAATTAAGGGGCTAGTCATTAGGGTTTCAACAGTTGTGACGGTGTCTCGATATCAATCGCGACTCGTACCTGCATCCCAGTCAATGCAGAAACCCGTTTGCTGTCTTCAGCTGCCAATCGAACTTTTACAGTAACAACGCGAGCATTCACATCCTGGGTGGGGTCGGCCTCTTCTTCTCCAAAGCTTGCCTGCCCAATTTGCAGCCCAATTTGCTCGACTGTTCCACTCAGATCTGTTTCCACGCCGCCGTATTCACTAGTGACCTTGACCGACTGACCCAAACTCACTTTGCGAATGTCTGTTTCGTATACTTCTGCTATCACCATCATTTGGTCGGTTTGGGCAAGTTCTACAATGCCTTGCTGAGTGTTTACCTGTTCGCCAATCTGAGTGTTGATTTTGAGAATTTGGCCCGCGACGGGCGATCGCACCAGTACGTCGTCCAAGTCAGCCTGACTTTGTGAGACCTGTATTTGAGCCTGCTCTAGCTGGGCAGCCGCAATTTCAACAGCTTCGGGCAGTACCTGAGACAGTTCAATCAATCGGGCTTTTTCTTCGGCAATCTGAGCGCTGAGGGTTCTTTCAGTTTCCTCTTTTGCCAATTGCTCTACAGCCAAATCTGCCTGGGCCGTTTCATAGTCTCGTAAGGCAACGTCAAGCTCTATGCGTTCGAGCGCCCCAGCCGCCGCAAGCGTTTCATAACGCTGGTACTTCGTCTGCGACTCTTGTAGCACCGCTTGAGCGCTTGCGATGGTCGCCTGTTGCTGACGGCTTTGGGCAGATAGCTGGGCTTCAAGGCGATTAATGGTCTGCCGCTGCGCCTCAAGCGAAGCGGGTTTGGCACTACCCTTTTGTTGTTGGGCCAGCTCTGCCTGCCGCTGCCGGACCAAAGCATAGGCAGAACTCAAATCGGCCTGCTGCCGCTCAGCGCCCTGCAATACTGCAATCACCTCCTGAGCGTCTACCCAGTCCCCCTCACTCACCCGAATTTCATTTACCCGACTATCTGCCGCATTTGGCACCGATAGCCGAATCACCTCGCCCTCTGGTTCGATACGCCCCAAAGCAACCACTGAGCTAATTTTCACCACGGCAGGTGCGGGCGCTTCCTCCTGGTTGCGTAAGTTAAGCAGTGAGACACTACCCACAGTCACCAAAAAGGCAAGGGCAAACAAGGTACCCCATCTGAAAGTATTGCTTCTCAACACAGTTTTCTTCAACACATTCTTTTCCAGCATTAATCAAAGCTCTGCACTTAGTTCAGGGCAATGTGTCCACATCTACAGTCAGGGTCTCTAGCTGCGCTTCTAGCTCCGGTGACATTTCCGGCTGATAGCGCCCACCCAAATGTTCTGCAAAAAACCGTTCCAAAGCCGCTGTCATAGCAAGCGCATTAATCTCTTTCCGAAAGCCGTGCCCTTCGTCTAGCGCTACTAGATATTCAACAGGACGGCCCAAGTCTCTTAGTGCCTTCACAATTTGGTCCGATTCTTGTTGGAGCACACGCGGATCGTTTGCGCCTTGAACCACTAACAAAGGGGCTTGGATACTATCTGCGAAGAATAAAGGAGACTGAGACTCAAGGCGATCGCGATCGCTCGGATCATTTGGATCGCCCACCCGCAAACTCATCGAATCTCGAATCGGCATCCAGTACGGTGGAATATTCTCCATCAGCGTAATCAGGCTAGACGGACCCACCACAGAAGCCCCGGCTGCATAACGCTCCGGCGTAAAGGCCAGCCCAGCCAGGGTCGCATAGCCCCCGTAGGAGAATCCCATAATGCCTACCCGCTCAGGGTCGGCAATCCCCTCCTCAATCAAATACTGCGCCCCATCGGTGACATCGTGCTGCATCACGCCCGTGCCCCACTGTTGATTGCCTGCATTGAGAAAGGCTTTGCCATATCCCGCAGACCCTCGAAAATTTGGCTGTAGGACCGCATAGCCGCGATTGGCATAAAACTGAGCTACCGGACTATAGCCCCAATTGTCTCTTCCCCAGGGGCCGCCGTGAGGAAAAACAATCACCGGCAGATTCTCCGGCGCGACGCCTTGGGGCAGCGTCAGGTACGCAGGTATATCTACGCCGTCGCGGGCTTGATAGCGAATGGGCTGGGTTGTTGCTAAGTTCTGGCTTGGCAGTTCTGGCACTGCATCGTAGAGCTTTTCTAGCGTTCGAGCATCGCGATCAAACAAGTACATCGTCCCCGGATTAATGTCACTGTAAGCGCCGACTAGGGCCAACTTATCATCGTAAGTCACAGATTCTATTGACAGCTCATCATCGGGAAGCTGTGCTTGGAGAAAGGCCAAATCAGCAGACCACTCGGCAGACTGTGGATAAACGCGGACGCGATCGCCCACATAAGAAGTGGCCACTAATTCATCAGTCGCCGGTGAGAACAAAGCACCGCCAAAATCTACCTGCCCCTCAGGATCGCTCTCTACTAATTCTGTTTCTCCTGTGGTGGCATCTAGCAGCTCAAGCTGCGCGAGATCGACATTGCGGTTTGTTTTTAAATAAATCTGTTGGCCATTGGCATGGAAACGGCTGATTTCACAGGTTTCTTCAAGGCTGCACGTATAGATAGGCGTCAGCGCTCCGTTCTCTTCTACTTTCAAAATCTCCTGGCCATTTTCTGATGATTGGCGATAGGCTAGACGGACGTTTCCTTCCAAATCAACAGCCCAACCGGCAATCGTGCCGTCGTTCTGGATTAGAAGCGTGCGATCGCCCGTCTGTAAATCCAGCCGATACACGTCATGAACTTGCGCCTCTCGATCATTCAGCCCAATCACAATTTGGTTAGGTGTTTCTTTCGGTACAGCATATATTTGCGCCGTAACATTTTCCATAGGGGTTAAATCACGTGCACCGACACCGGCCTCACCTATCACTTCCGGCTCAACGGCATACAGCCGAAAATTCTCATTGCCGTCAGCGTCCTGTGCATACAGGATATAGCGACCATCGGCACTCCAAAAATAAATCATGATGGGGCTATTGGCATCTTCTGTAACAGGCCGAGCGGCTTCCATCGGCTCATCAATCCCTTTCACCCAAATATTAACAACGCCATCTAGCGGTTTTTGAAAAGCAATAAACTGGCCATTAGGAGAAAGTTGAGCCCCCGAAATTTCAGGAGCTGAAAAAAACAGTTCTCGATCAATCAGCGGGGGCAAGCTAGAATACTCCGGCGGATTTTCTGCGATCGCCGCCATCGGAGATAACAAAGGCAGTGAGCTTTGGATAGGGGCTAAGGCGCTAATACTGGCACTCACAAACATCAGGCTGATTCCTAGATAAAGTCGTTTCATACTCAACAATCCACTCAAAAAGCTGGTTATAGTATGAAATTTAGCGAGACTAAAAGACTTTTCCATCCCTGAAAGTCATGAATGATAATGACCTTTGTCATAAGACTTAAGCCTCAGCGGTGGTCAAACATCAGTTTTAAGACATTTCATGCGTAAATTAGAAACTTTTTCACCTGCTGGTTGAAGTCTTTTGCTTCTTCGTAAGCGCCATGTCCTAACGCTTCATATAAAACGAGATGGCTGTGTTTTATGCGAGCTACTATCTCTTGCGAGGTGCCTTTGCCTACAACGCGATCGCGCGTTCCGTTTCCAGTGTGTCAATCACCAATGACTGGTAATCGTCTGCTTTGGCCATCTGTATCCAGCTATTCACAACGCGCTGAATCGTTTTATTTTGCTTTGCTAGCGAGACAGCAATTATCAGCTTCTTCACGCTGTCAGGAAAATCAATCGCCAAATGCTGCGCAATCATTCCTCCTTGCGAAACGCCCATAACATAGGGTTGTTCAATACCTAGCTGTTCCAAAGCAACGTTTTGATCCTTGGCCATCTCCCTAGTGCTGCAATTTTTAGCAAGCGTTCTTTTTCTGCTAAAAACGTACACTCTAAAGCTTTTAGCAAGCTGTTTATAATAAAACAAAATCGGTATAGCCTGCCCCTTAACCGTCTTGAAGCCATCACTTAATCCAGGCAAAATTACTAAAGGCTGCTCTCCTCTACCAAATTCAACGTAGTCCATACTCGCATGCTCAAGCGATATGCTGTTTCCTTCAAGTCCAAAGAACATAAATACGTCATATAGTTCACCATTTTCTGAACGTAACCAAACTACTGATGCGATCGCCATGACAAAAGTCATTGAATTTAAAGGAGAGCACAAACAACATAAAAGACGTTTGATTCACTTAGCTTAGTGACGTTTGATTCGTCTAGCTCAGTGCAGTCAAAACCTAACCGTCAAAATTCACAAAGTAAGAGAACTCTAATGAACGCAATAGCCCACCCAAACATTGCCCTTATTCAGCAGCTAAACCCAGCCAATCTTGCGGCATCCGCTCACCTGTTTACAGACAGGTTTGTCTGGCACTTTTTCAACCGCAAGTTAGTAGAAGTCCAAGGTGACTACGAGGGCGTAGAAGGCCTAAAAATGTTTTTTGAGAGACTGCAGCTTCAGACTGAAAATACCTTTTTGGTAGAACCTGTTAGCCTGACGCCAGTGGGCGACGAGCTAGTCATCACCCACGTGGTAGATCGAATGATACTCAATGGTAAGTCTATAGAATTAGACGCTATTGTTATTTGGCGAATTGTCAACGGATTGATTGATGAAGGATGGGACATTCC
>JBHJIY010000245.1:0-33377 GCA_050042985.1 Phormidesmis sp.
TGTCGTATTAAACCCAGTCAGGCTTTGGAGCAGCCGCGATCTATTCTGAAGTTCCGCGTAGTGCATTTTCATTGATGGCTGCCTGGCTGTATAACCTCATTTTTGATTCTAGCGCTCTAATTTCCGATAAGGTCTAATGAACCACACAACAGCAAATCATCCGACAAGGAATCACCCAACAATGACGCTAAGGCACTGTTAGAGATTCTCTCTGACCCCGAAGAAAAGCGCCGTACGGGCGTAAAGTGGATTGTCTTTTCAGGATTGTTTTTAACCATAGGAATAGCCGGATGGGTGGGCTATCGTAAGTATTTGACGCCACCGCTTGAGCCGATTTCAGTCGGCACTACACCAGTTGAAATCGGCTCGCTCGAAATCACCGTCACCGAATCCGGCACGGTTGAACTAAACGAGCAACAAACCTTCAAGTCTCCTAGCGACGTCACCGTAGAATCTGTACAGGTAGAAGAACGGCAGCGGGTTGCTGCTGGCACAGTACTATTGGAATTGCGCGATCGCGGCCTACAGAGAGACCTCAATAATCAACAGGTTGAAAACCAAAAGCTAGATAACCTGCTCGCCCGCAAGCTAGAAGTCCTGCAAGAGCGCCAGGACAAACTACAGCTAGCCCAAGATCGCTTCGTCGATTCGCAGTCACTCTTCGATCGCGGCTTTATTTCTGAAGATGCCTACCGGCAAGATCAGCAGAGTGTTGACGATGCGCTTTCAGCGATTAAAGACGCTGAGGTGGAGCTGACTAACGCCAAGCTAGATATTGAAAATAATCAGCTCACCTTACAAAATACGCTCACCCAGCTTTCAGACAATCAAATCGTCGCGCCCATTGACGCGGTGGTGCTAGATATCAGCGTCCAGCCCGGTGATGGCGTCACTCAAGGCGGAGAGCTATTGACCATTGGCGACCCATTTAAAGAAACCGTGCGCCTACAGCTCACCACGCTCAACGCCGCCAAAGTCGACGTCAATATGCCTGTAGAAGTCAGCATGATTGGCCCAGATGCGCAGATTTTTCTGGGTCGCATCACCCGCGTATCACCCCAGGTAAACTCGCAAGATAATAGCAGCGGTAGAGGTGGTGAGCAGTCGGGCACCGTTGAAGCAGAGGCGATTTTGAACGAGCCCAGTGACGGCAGCTTAATTCCGGGGAGCGTGGTGAGTGTAGAAGTAATTCTGGACCAGCGGCAGTCGGTGGTGGTGGTGCCCTTAACCGCGATTCAGTCCGAGGGCGATCGCCAGTTTGTATGGGTAAAAGATGCTGAAAATCAGGCACAACAGAAAACTGTTACCGTAGGCCTAAAAAATCTCCAGTCTGCTGAAATTACCTCTGGCCTGAGAGTAGGCGATGAAATTGTCCCAGCCCTACCGCCCGGCCTGGAGCTTACCGCTGGGATGCCGCTGGCAGACGCGCCTGCGCTCCCTGCCGATTTTGTTGCACCACCAGGATTTTGATGATGGCGCTTTCCCCACTAGATTTGTTTTTGATGACTTTCCGAGAGCTGAAAGGCAACTGGGTGCGCTCTGGACTGACGGCGCTGGGTATTTTTATGGGCGTGGCAGCTGTGAGTGCCACGCTAAATATCAGCGCGATTAGCAACGCTCAAATCCAGGAAAAGCTAGAAGCCCGAGACAATCCTTTTTTGAGTCTCTACATTTATCCATCCAGCAGAGTCTCCTTTTCTGAAATTCCGAGCATCAACACAGAAGACATCACAGCGCTAGAGCAAAACGTATCTGGCATCAGTAGCATCAGCACTGTCAGCTCGATATATGCCTCTTCTATTCGGTATCAGGGCCAGACGGTGACTGAGGCGAGAGTAGCCGGCGTCTCGGAAAATTATCAGCAAACGACAGGACGCAAAATTTTTCAGGGGCGTTTTTTTGAACCCGCTGATTTCGACCAGTACAAGCCCGTTGCGATTGTGGATGAAACCCTGGGCGAGCAGCTTTTTCAGGGCGAAGACCCCATAGGAAAAGGCATCTACGCCGGGGGCACTCGCTTTACCGTTGTGGGCATTACAGAAACCAAACAGCAATACGCCGACCAGCAGCCCACAGGAGAACTCTGGGTCACTCAAAACTACGGTAATGCCCTATCCGGCGGTTTCTCTTTTGCGCAGACGCTGGTCTCTCTCAACAACCTAGAAGACTATGAGGCGGTACAAACAGAGATAGAAGCGGTGCTAACAGGGCGATATCCTAACTTTGAGGTGGGTTCCTATGGCAATGTTGAAGATCTGTATTTGGAGCAGCAGCAGCAGCGAACGTCTTCGATTATTCTCAATATTGTGGGGCTCATTGCACTGATTATTGGTGGGGTGGGCATTGCGAATATTACGGTGGCTTCGGTGGTGGAGCGTACGCGAGAAATCGGCCTGAGGCGGGCAGTTGGGGCAACTGATATGGAGGTGATTTTGCAGTTTGTGCTGGAGGTGACGCTGCTGAGTGCGGTGGGGGGTATAGCTGCGATCGCCTCTATCCATTTCCTCAGCAAAATAGCCACCACCACCCTATTTGTGTCCCCATACACCTTTCAGCTCCGCGACGCGGCTATTTCTATGGGCGCATCGCTGGTAGTTGGCATCGGCGCTAGCCTGCTACCCGCTCTACGGGTAACGCGTATTGATGTAGTGCAGGCGCTACGAGGAGAGTAGTTGTTGTTCCGTATGCTTTATCAGTGTGCTTCAGAGGAGATCGATTGTGATGAATTTGGTTGAAAAACTCAGCTTGCAGACGGTGACCTTTTGCCTCATCTTCGGTTCAGGCACAGCTGCCCTGGCATCTGACGAAAGGCTCCCTGTCCTAGCTCCAGCTTCTCCGGGCCCAACGGAAGAGACCCTGCGGGAAGAAGATCTGCCTGAAGAAAATTCAATCGAAGAAAATTCAATCGAAGAAGATCTACCCGAAGAGATGCCAACCGAAGAGATGCCAACACTTGAGCGGGAACTTCCAACCTCAACGCCTGGCACTTCTGAACGCATCCAACTCAATTTACCTGACCTAATCAACGTTGTTATCCAAGGCAATCGCGAGCTTAAAAACGCTGTGCTTGAGCGCGTTGTGCAGCAACAAACTTTAGTGCAAGCAGAGAGCGCATTTTCACCTCAGCTCACACCCAGCCTTTCCATTCGTGCTGACAGAACGCTATCGAACTCAGACTCGTCTGCGAGTAATAACAATTTTCCCGGTGGCGATGGCGGCGATCGCACCGACTTTAGTGAGGACTTAGAAGTCACCTCAACCCTGGCGACCCCTCTCGGCACACAAATAGAAGTCTCTTTAGCACCTACTGATGAGTTTTCACGCGTTAATCTCACAGTTAACCAGCCCCTGCTACGCGGCGCAGGCCAGGCCATAAACCGTGCCCCTATTCAGCAGGCTCGCATTGTAGATGACAACAACGTACTCGCCCTACGGCAGCAGGTCATTGACACCATTACCAACAGCGTTACGCAATACACCACTTTGGTTCAAGCGCAGGAAGCTGTGGTGATTCAGGCCCAGGCACTAGAACGTAGACGTCAGCAATCTGAAATTGTGACTGCGCTAGTAGAAGCGGGCAGGCAGGCCAGGGTCGATTTGGTGAACTCGGCGCGCTCCATTGCTGAAGCTGAACTGAGCCTGCAAGCAAGGCAAAATGAGCTAGCGCAGGCAAATACAGACTTATTGAATTTAATCGGTAGCGAAGCGACCTATCAGTTTGTGGTTCCTGATAATGTGATCGCTCAACTATTTGAGCAGGCCGTTCGCCGAGCCGATGGATTCCAGCAAGACCGGCTAATTGAAATGGCCTATCAGCTACGACCAGACTATCAGCAGGCGATCGCCAGCCTCGAAATAGAAGATTTAAGCCTGCTATTAGCAAGAGACAACAGACGCTGGAATCTAGACTGGCAAAACACCGCACGAATCGGCGACGATACCACCCAGCTCAGCACGGGCCTTGAGCTCAGCCGAACCTTCGGCAACGAAAGCCTCCGCACCGCCGTTACCCGCAGCCAAACCAGCCTTCTACAGCAGCAAAACACCATAGATCAGCTGACAGAAACCATCCGCAACCAAGTCACCGACCGCCTGCGCGACGTCGGCTCAGAACTGGCCCAAGTAGAAGCCGCACAGCGAGCCACCGAAGCCGCGCAGCTCCAGCTTCAAGTCACACAAGAAAAGTTCAAACTCGGCAGAGATAACACCACCCTGTTCGATATTACGCAGCAAGAAGAAAACCTCGTGACAGCTCAAAACGCAGAACTACAAGCACGCATTAGCGTACTCAACAGCATCGCCGAACTCGAACAGGCGGTAGGCATCACGATAGATACGTGGCAGCCGCTGGTAGATTTTGGTCCGGTACTAGCAGAGGAAGAGTCTTAGAACGCCGTCAACCAAGCTTGCAATGCGCCTCACCGCCTAGCTCAATCCAGCCATGAATCAATCCAGAAGTGGATTGTGCGGCCCCACAAAGCCCATCTTTGTCAATCACAATCACACCGCCGTCGCCATTCACTTTGTCTACTAGAAACTGAACCCCAGCAGCGGCAGCACCTTGAGCATCTAACCCTTTAAATAGAACAAAGTCCGAGACTGTTTTAGAAAACACCGTGCGCAAAAACTGTTCTCCATACCCCGTCGCCGACACCGCGCAGGTGTCATTATCAGCAAACACACCAGCTCCCACCACAGGCGTATCGCCCACTCGGCCCCAACGCTTATTCACTAGACCGCCCGTAGAAGTCGCAGCCGCTAGGTTCCCATGAATATCCCGGCAGGCAGCGCCAACCGTTCCTAGCTTTTGCGCCATCTGTTCTTTAGAGTGTTCTTTAGCTCGATCTCTTTTATCTGCTGTATCCGCCTTCTCATGGTCCAGCATCATCCGCCCAGCGGCCTTCGCCTCTTTCAGCTGTTCAATTCTATGCGGCACAATAAAGTACTCATCAGCTCGCAGCTCAGCCTTGCACACCTTGGCAAATTCCAACGCGCCAGCAGCAGCTAGCATCACGTGGTCGCCCTGTTCCAACACTTGGCGAGCCAAAGAAATAGGATTCTTGACGCTTTTCACGCAGGTGACGGCCCCAGCACGAATATCCGCCCCATTCATAATCGCCGCGTCCATCTCTACTTGCCCATTTTCATTGAGCACAGAGCCTTTGCCTGCGTTGTATAGCGGATTGTTTTCCAGCAGGTTCACGCAGTGTTCAACCACATTGAGCGCACTTTCTCCTTTCTCTAGGAGATCGCGTCCAGCGGCCAGTATTTCTAAAACGCTAGCTTCAAATTCTGTTGCATCGGCCTCGTATTTAAGGTCTTCGAGCGCACCAGCGCCGCCGTGAATAATTAGAGAGTAGGGCAAGGTCATCTTGTTTTTTAAGCGTTAGGAATTTGGATTGAGTTCTTCTAAAATTGTGAAGCGAACGTGGTTAATCGCCAAGTCACCTAAAGAGAGATGTTCAGGTTTGTTGTCAGCTTTCATCTTTTCAAAAGAAATGCCTTTACCAATTTCGGTGTGGTACCAGGCCAAGCCCATAAAAAAGCGCTGCGGATAAGGCCCCCGGTCAATCACGTCGTCCACATTCGACTCCATCGGGAGCCAACCTGTTCCCGGCACATAAAACTCCAGCCACACGTGGTTGAAGTCGGGCTCTAGGGGCAGATCTTTCTGCTCTGGCGTGGCTGGACACTTATAGCGGCCAATGGTGCGGCAGGCAATGCCATTGAGCCGCGCTAGGGCCAACAGCACACCGACATATTCTCCACAGGAGCCTACACCGCGATCAAGCGCGACGTCAGGCGTATCGATTTTAGGCTGAATGCCGTAGGAAAGCTGGTCGTAAACATAGTTGCGAATGCGCAACATTTTTCGCAGGACATTGGTCTCACTGCCCGCAGCAGCTTTTGCAGCCTCGCGGATAATCTCGGTATCCATTGCTAGCTCATCGTCATCGACGAGATATTTTGTCTGGAATTCGGCAGACAGTGGCGGCGCATCTTCTACCGCTGGAGGCGTCAAAAAGTATTTGAGGCCATACATTTCTACCGTCGCCTTCCAGCCAATAAGCCCGGCTTGATTGGGTTGTAGCTTGCCTACCTTGAAAACGGCAACGCGCTGTCCGTCCTGAACTTCCTCGGTGAAGGGATGGCCAATTGGCTCTACGTGGCGCACCTTTTGGCGCAGCGTATCGGAAGGGAGGGCAATGCGCCATTCCACATTGTCTAGCGGGACGGCTTCGAGCGGTAGCAGCTCTTCTACATAGGAGATTTCGACCAGAAAACCGTTCGAGAGGGTGTAGGGCTGATCGGTCGGCTGCTGGAAATAAAGGGGGTGGATGAAGGTGCGATCGCGAAACGTTAGCTGATAGGGCGAATCTGCATTGGGGTCATCGCGAATGTAGGCTTCTTCGTAGGCGTAGGAGACATAGCAAGTAGGTGAGTTACCTTCGCCCGCCTCATGAAATGCGATCGCAGTGGGCGAGGTAAATGGCGTGAGCACACTCAGCTGAATCTCACCGGTTTCTTTATCGAGACGATAGACAGTTTGCTCAGTGCGATCGCACACCCACAGCCCATCTGCTCGCACCGTCAAATTCTCTCGACCAATCCCTGGCTGCGGCAGCTTACCAATCAGGCTACCGCTTTCACGGCCATACACATATATGTAGCCCGCCTTCTCGCAGGTCACGTATACCTTGTCTTCCCAGACGGCAACACCATTCGCGTCGTAGGGCAGCTCAGCGAACACCGTCGCTACCGAAAAAGCAGTGTCACAGCAAAAAACATACCGATCGCGCACGGCCCACAGGGTATCCTGCCAGATGGCCAACCCAGAAGAGCCTACCCAATTTTCGATCGCATGAGGGTTAAGAATCGTCGTGGCATCCGTCTCAGGAATCACTTCTACGACATAGCCTCTCACCGTGTCGACGGCCAGCAATCGCCCTCCATCAGTTGCCAAGCCAGAGAGCTTGTAAACCCCAATAGGCCGAACAGTCTTGGGTCGAACAGTTATTGGCCGAACAGCAGAAGGCTGCAGACTTCCTGACGATTGCGCAGAGGCGCTGCGCTGACGCTTTGATGACACCTGCTCAGAGTTAGCCATAGAGAATCAGATATCAGAGAACTTAGCATGGGCAGTAGATACCAATAGCGTACAAGGCATTCACGCCGGTTTATCGCTTCGGCTTCAGGAATTATCAACGAATTATCAACGAACAGCCAATGAACGGCCCAATGAACGGCCGAACGAGATAGGCGAAACACAAAGCGCTAAGCCCTGAAGGACATCGAAAAAGACACCGAAAAGGACATTGAGAGAAGCACAATATTTCAGGGCGCTTTATCCCTATAATTGATCCAGGTTACGCATTGCAAGCGCTTTCAAAAGCCCCGAAAACGCCTCCTACAATACGCGATGTTTTCTATAACACCCGCTCTCTAAATACCTAGAGACATTCTCTAGGAACTTTTTGCCCCATGAAGATAGTTTATGACTCAGATAAGGATATCTTACAGATCTCTTTTCACTCTAGAACTGTTGAAGAAACTACTCAAATAGCGCCGGGTCTTGTTTTGGACTATGACGAGGATGGGAAAGTAATTGGGCTAGAGCTCAGAAGCGCATCGAAAAAGGTAGACAACCCCTACGAAATGCACTACCTAATTGACAAAGCCAATGACAACAAACCCGTCGCAAAAGTCGTTGAGTAGCCGCTGTTTTCGATAACTTAGGACAAAAAAACTTATGGCAAAAAGGTAGAGCGCGGAAAAGCTTCTTGTTGTAAGCCTTTCTGCGCTCTACTTTTTAACGGGTTGTTTAATGGATATTGCTCGGTAAGGCGCTCGCGACACACATCGACATGTACTGAGGTAAACCGCGAGCGTGTCAATTCAGTAGTGCAATAGCCCGCTTGCCCAACACAAGGGCGCTATTGATACCGCTATTGCACTGCTTTGCTTAGTCATTCAGCCAAGACTCTTGGCCAATAAGGTCGCAGACAGAATCTCGTAGCAGATACTCGTTCTGAGTCAGCAGGTGCTCAACCTCCTGCCAGGCTTCGTCATCAAAGTGCCTAGAAAGGCTAAATAGCTGAGTCTTTTTGCTCAGCACACCTTTGCCGACTAGGGCCTGTACTTCATCTCTAACGGTATTGATAGAATATCGGCGTCGTGTTTGAAGCATAGCGGATGTCCTCAAAGACATGAATGTAGAGAAAGGGAAACGAATCAAGCAAGTGATAATCTCTACACGATAGCGCTCTATGAATAAAAAAGCGTTCAGTAGAAATTAGATATCTAGATACTTTTAAGGTTGAACGAGTGTCCGTCAAAACACCATGGGTATAAATATCTTAAATACGCCGCGATCCCAGCATTTATCGCTAGAAACCACGAGAGTAAAACAACTTACCTTGTTGACTTTCAGAATGTTTTAATAGTCTCTTAACGTTGGGGGATGCGCTTGAACGTGACCTACAAGAAGAGAGTAACCAGTAGCTTATCTATAGAGAACTCCCTAATAAATAACAGAAGTTCAAAGAGATATAAAATACAACCTGCTGAGTGAAACCGCTACATATGCAGTTAAACCAACTAGGTGTAATTCCTTAGTTATAACGGTATTGTACAGCACAGTTTTATCGCATAACAGCTCTATAGTTACCATTCCATGACATTATGAGGAGTGGTGTCAGCTTATGGAAGGAAACGCTTAAAAGTATTGACTGGCATGTGTCTGTAGGCATTTGTAATACTTACAGGCTGGGCCGCCGGGTGAAGCGAAATCCTTAAGAAAATTTGTAATTAAAAATAGCTAGAAACAGCATCCAAAATATTGTCGTGAAACCGACATAACCCCGACAAGAAAAATTAAATACCGATCAACTTTGTCTGTAGGCTGACAGTAGTGGGCGGCAGAGACTTAAAAAGGTCTCTGCCGACTTACTCTTTAGATAAGTATTTTGACTGAGGCAACCTCTCTTTCCCCTCCTGCTTTATTTTTTGCCTATTTCTGAAAAAAGAGATGAAGCGAGCCCCCATACCGAATAATCTGATGAGATGCCAACAACTGCCCTACCGGAGAATGTTTTGATGACTGCTGATGTGAAGATTTTGATGTGCGCGCCTCATCACTACGATGTGGACTATGTAATTAATCCTTGGATGGAAGGCAACATTCACCGCTCATCGCGCGATTTGGCCGAAGAACAGTGGGGCAAGCTACACAAAGTACTCAAGGAATACGCCACGGTAGAGCTGGTGCCGCCAGAGAAAGGCTGGCCCGATATGGTCTTTACTGCCAACGCGGGGCTTGTACTCGGCGATCAGGTCGTATTGAGTCGTTTTTTCCATCCGGAGCGCCAGGGCGAAGAACCCTACTTTCAAAAGTGGTTTGAAGACAATGGCTACACGGTGCATGTGCTGCCTGAAGGTCTACCATTTGAGGGCGCAGGCGATGCTCTATTTGACCGGGCTGGGGGCTGGCTATGGGCAGGTTACGGCTTTCGCTCTGAGCTAGATTCTCATCCCCTGCTGGCTGAATGGCTAGATGTAGAGGTGCTGTCACTGCGCCTAGTGGACGGTCGCTTTTACCATTTGGATACTTGCTTTTGCCCACTCACCGATGGCTATGTCCTCTATTATCCAGCGGCGTTTGATGACTACTCCAATCGATTGATTGAGATGCGTGTGCCCGCCGACAAGCGCAATGCCATTGATGAGGTAGATGCGATTACCTTTTCCTGCAATACCGTGAACGTGGGCCAAACAGTGGTGATGAATAAGGCGAGCGATCGCCTAAAGAAGAAGCTAGCAGACTGCGGCTTTGACGTGGTAGAAACGCCACTGACCGAGTTCTTGAAAGCGGGCGGAGCGGCTAAGTGTCTCACGCTAAAAATGACAGAGCCCAAGCAAAAAACACCTCAGGCATCGAGCCTTCAGAGCCGGGTGATTCATCTAGAAGGGCACCTGCTCGATTCTGGCCTAGTCAACCAGGCGCTCGACACGATTGTGAGCGGCGGCGGCAGCTTTCAGGTGCTGAACTTTGAGCTGGGCAAACAGAGGCTAGACCGTTCGATCGCCGATGTTAAGGTCTCTGCGCCTGATGCCTCTGTCATGGATGACATCATGGGTCAGCTGATTGATTTGGGCGCGGTCAGCCTACCGAAAGAATCTACCGCAGCTCAGCTGGAAGCCGTTGTGCAAGACGGTGTGGCACCGGATGATTTTTATGTCACCACTATCTACCCCACAGAAGTACTGATTGGCGATCATTGGTTTAGGGTGCAGGGCCAGCGAATGGACGGCGCGATCGCTATTACCCGAGAAAACGGTAAGCCGCTTGCCCGCTGCAAACTCTTGAGAGATTTAGTCGAAGGCGAAGAAGTTGTCGTTGGCAGCAAAGGCATTCACACCATTCGTAAGCCAACTTCCCTCAAAAAGAAAAAGACTGATGAATTTAGCTTCATGGGCGCAGGGGTTTCGAGCGAGCGCCGAGTAGAGCTGGTAGTAGAACAGATTGCCTGGGACTTGCGGCAAATTCGAGATCGCGGTGGCAAGGTAGTGGTCACAGCGGGCCCGGTGGTGATTCATACCGGGGGCAGTGAGCATTTGAAGAAGCTGATCAATGGAGGATATGTGCATGCGCTGCTGGGGGGAAATGCGATCGCAGTGCACGATATTGAACAATCGATGATGGGCACCTCTCTGGGTATGGATATGAAGCGAGGCATCTCGGTTCATGGGGGCCATCGCCACCATCTCAAGGCCATCAACACCGTACGCCGTCACGGCAGCATCGCCAAAACCGTAGAAAGCGGCGAGCTTACCAGCGGCGTGATGTATGAATGCGTGAAAAACAACGTACCCTTCTCGTTGGCTGGATCTATTCGCGATGATGGCCCCTTGCCCGATACCCATATGGATTTGATTGAGGCGCAGGCCGACTATGCTCGGTTGATTGAAGGCGCAGATATGATCCTGATGCTCTCGACGATGCTGCGCTCTATTGGGGTTGGGAATATGACGCCAGCCGGGGTGAAGATGGTGTGTGTGGATATTAACCCTGCGGTGGTGACTAAGTTGAGCGATCGCGGCTCGGTAGAGTCAACAGGCGTGGTTACCGATGTTGGATTGTTCCTCAGCTTGCTAGTGCAACAGCTGGGCAAGCTGACTGGGCAATACGCTGAGGTCGAATCTATTCGATAGGTTCAATTCTCACGATGAGAGAGCCCTGTCCAATCTGTTGATTGTTGGACAGGGCTCTCTCTTTTAATACAATGTTTCTCTTTTAATACAATGAGAGTAAGCTTTTAGTCAGCAAACAGATGCGTCGGCAATCCGTCAATACTCATCTGATTCTTTTTGCGCTGATAGTCTTCAAGCGCCGCAGGCCCTTTCTTATTTGCCCACTGATTTAGCGCTTCGCGATCGCCTTGATAATCCAGCAGCGGCACCCCCATTCCACAAGACGTCTGCACCAGATCAACAGAAAGATCAAACAGCTGCCGAGTCCCTGGGAGCAGCGAAAAATGACCGGCCAGCTCATCCCACGCCGCATCACGTGGATACACAGCCTTGGCACTGCCATACAGTCGCAAAATCATCGGCGATGAGTCAAACGCGCAAAACATCACTGTCATCCGATTGATCGCGGCAATGTGAGCCGCCGTCTCATTGCCGCTGCCTGTCACGCTTAGCCATACCGCCCGGTTCGGCCCAAGCACCCGAAACGAATCCATGCCTTTAGGCGACACATTCACCCTGCCCTCAGCAGCAGCCGTTCCCACAAAGAAGACTTTCTGCTGTTCGATAAACGATTGCAGCTGCGGAGTAATTTGCGGGTACTGTTTTGCCATGAGAGCGTCTCAGATACAGGCGTGTACATGTAAGCATTAAAGAAACAACAACTCTAAAATGCATCGGGGATAAAGTTCTGTTCACTCAGCGGTGGCCGCTCATAGTCAATATTCTTTTGACGTTTGGGTAGCTTCAGCGGTGGCGGTGTGAGGTCTTCATATTCAATCTGGCTTAGCAGATGGCTAATGCAGTTGAGCCGAGCGCGCTTCTTATCGTCGGCTTCTACCACATGCCAAGGAGATCGCATTGTATCGGTCGAGGCAAACATATCGTCTTTAGCTCTAGAATAAGCCACCCAGCGGGCGCGCGCTTCGAGGTCCATCGGGCTGAGCTTCCAGCGCTTTGTGGGGTCGTTCAGCCGGTCTTGAAAGCGTTCCTCCTGCTCTTCGTCACTCACCGAGAACCAATATTTCACCAGGATAATGCCAGCCCGCTGAAGCATATGCTCAAACTCAGGGCAAGAGCGCAAAAACTCCACATACTCCTGCTGGCTGCAAAATCCCATCACCCGCTCCACGCCAGCCCGGTTGTACCAGCTACGGTCGAACAGGGCGATTTCTCCAGCAGACGGCAGCTGGGCCACATAGCGCTGAAAGTACCACTGACCTTTCTCTTTTTCAGTTGGCGCAGCTAGGGCAACGACCTTGCAGAGCCTTGGGTTCAGGCACTGCGAAATTCGCTTAATAGCACCGCCCTTACCGGCCGCATCGCGACCTTCAAACAAAACAACAACCTTGAGCCCTTTCTCTTTTACCCAGTACTGAAGCTTCACCAGCTCTATTTGCAGGCGGCGAAGTTCTTTCTCGTATACCTTTTTGCTCAGCTTTTCAGACTTTTTCGCCGCTTTTTTCGCCGCTTTCTTTTTGGCCTTTTTCGCCGCTTTTTTAATCGCTTTTTCCTTTTTACCCTTTACCGCTTTCTCAGCATTTGCCTTTCCACTTTTCGCCTCATCTGTCGTTTTCACACCTGTTGTCTTGGTAAAGGAAGCCACGCCGTTGCCTACCGCAGTCGGTACGGATACGTCAGATTTCTTCTTTGTCATAATAGGTTGTGCTGTGCTGGTAAAACGTCATGATCACGGTGAAAAGTTGAATTGATTTTGGTCGAATTAATTTTGGTATACGTTCCAGATTAGAAGATGTTACCAAGTGCACGCTGCTTCTTTAACGCGTCTTAATGATCTGCGTCACATCAAATACGATATGCCGAGCGCGATATGATGGACGGGTCAATTTTGTAGGGCATGTCACCTCATGAAGGTAGGAATATTAGGCACGGGGCTGATGGGTGCGCCCATGGCGCTTCAGCTGCAAAAAAGCGACTTCGAGGTGGTTGCCTGGAACCGTACGTCCGACAAGCTAAAGCCTTTGGCAGATGCAGGTATTCAGACGGTAGGGTCGGCGGAGAGTGCGATCGCAGCCGCAGATATCACCCTCACCCTACTCAGTGACGCTGCCGCCATTGAATCTGTCATCCTCGCCAATCCCAAAGCCCTCGCCGAAAAAACTATCCTGCAAATGGGCACCATCGCCCCCGGAGAAAGCCGGAAAATTCAGAAAAAGGTAGAAGCCGCAGGCGGGCAATACTTTGAAGCACCCGTGCTAGGCAGCATTCCCCAGGTAAAAACCAGCACCCTCATCGTCATGGTCGGCGCGACGCCTGAACAGTTTGAAAAATGGTCACCGCTGCTGGTGTGCTTTGGTCCGCAGCCGCAGCTAATGGGGCCCGTCGGCTCAGCAGCGGCTACTAAGCTAGCGATGAATCAGCTGATCGGTAGCCTCACCGCAGGCTTTTCTATGAGCTTGGGCCTAGCGCAAAGAGAAGGGCTAGACATAGAGCAGTTCATGAATATTGTGAGGGACAGCGCGCTGTATGCACCGACCTTTGATAAAAAATTGGAGCGAATGAGCGATCGCAACTTCGCTAACCCCAACTTCCCCACCAAGCACCTGCTCAAAGATATGAACCTATTCGTACAGGCCGCCCGCGAGCAAGGCATTGACGCCACCGTTGCAGCAGGCGTCAGCCAAATGGCCGCCAAAGCCATGCATCAGGGCCTCGCCGACGAAGATTACTCAGCGATTTTTAATGCGGTAAATCCAGCAGAGCAGTAGTATTTCGGTTTCGGTTCACATTGCCAATTCACATTGCCAATTCAAACTGCCAAGTTCAGACTGCCAATTCAAACTGCCAATTCAAACTGTTATCGTAGCGAGGAAACAATATGAGACGTTCCGCATCCGCCAAGCTGTGGTTATTTCAAGTGTTGAGTTTGGGTGGCGCGCTGACGATTTTGGCGACTGCCGTCATCACAGGCGTTCGTGGACAAGAAGAGCCACCTGAAGTCGTCGCTGATGGCGTTGTGGTGAAGCAGAGCCCTTACAGCGTGGAAGAAACCGAATCGCGATTCATCGCCATCTTAGAAGAGAAAGAACTCAACATTTTCGCTACCGTAGACCACGCAGAAAATGCAACAAACGCTGAGCTAGAACTACGGCCTACTAGAGTCGTCATGTTTGGCAATCCTAAGCTCGGTACACCGCTCATGCAGTGCGCTCAAAGCATCGCCATTGACCTACCGCAGAAAATGCTCATTTGGGAAGACGAAGCAGGCGATACAAAGATCGCTTACAACGATCCGCAGTACTTGGCTGAGCGACATGGCTTAGGAGAGTGTGAAAGTGAAACCATCGAGAAGATTTCGGGGGCGTTGGATCAGCTTTCTGGAGGTGCGATCGCGCCATAAAGAAATTGATAAAGACAGTGCCCCAACCAAACAAGTAGCGTCTTTCGCATCTTTTTACGATCAGCAAATTATTGCATCAGCGTTTTAACAGCAATCATTCCCAGCCAATAATGACAAGCCGCCAAGAAATCCTCGAAGAAATTACGGATATTACTTTACGTGAGTGAAGCAAAGACACAGTGGTTTATACCAGCTCTTGCTCGAATAGATTATTTGCGATCACTCGTCAGTTGTGTTCAGGCTTTTGACACCTAGCTGCTTTAGAATTTGCAGGACAGAATACAGCTCGTTATCAGGATTAATCAGTGAAAATAGTTTTGAGTTGGCATATTGAGGCGTAGGCTGATGCGAGACTTTCAAAAACAAGAATTCGCTGCCATTAGCAATCATGCCATAAGTCGGCTGACTCGTATCTGGGTTGCTTAGCATATACGACAATGCCTGTGGAATTGCTCTAGTGACGGCAAAATCGCTTCGCTTTGATTCAATCACGAGCAGCCATAGTTTCTGCTGCAGCTCCAGCACATCTATGCGGCCTCGAATAACAATGCCATCATCCTGCATTTGGATTTGAGTGCCTTTTTCGGTTTCTATCCGAAAAGGCTTGTGGTAAAAGCCACTTAGATCCAACAGTGGAGCAAGCACAACCATCTTTACGGTGTTCTCCAACATTGGAGGGTCTTCCATCAGCTCTAAGAAGTTGAATTTTACCCGGTCCAATAAATGACGTTCCAATTCGCTAGGCTGCGCTAAACCATTGTCCCACTCGGTGAAAAAATCCGATTGCTGAGAAAAGGTCAAGCCAAACGACTGTTTGAGTTCTCGAAGGGTTACCTCAGTCGCCGGTTTAGCTTGTACCATTTTAATACTTTGCTGCTTTTGAGAGAGTAAAGAACGACTTGAACCACTCGTTGACACGCGGCTCAAGTATTCTAGCTCATACGCCCTACGAATTTCTTCTTAAGCAGTCAGCGCAGGTTGTTTTACGGCTGTCGCTTTCTCCGAATCGGCTATGGTTACCACATCCTTTGCATTACCAAAGCGGCGATCGCGCCCTTGAAATGTCGTCAGCGCTCGGTGAAACTCAGCCCGGTCAAAGTCTGGCCAGAACACATCGGTAAAGTACATTTCGGTGTAGGCCAGCTGCCATAGCAAGAAATTACTCAAGCGCTGCTCACCGCTTGTGCGAATCAACAAATCAGGATCGCAGCCTGCCGTATACAGATGCTGGCTAATCAGCTCTTCGTTCACATCACCCGAGGCAATCTCTCCTTTTTCCACTTTGACCGCAACCTGCTGACAAGCTTGAACAATCTCATTCCGACTCCCGTAATTAATCGCCACGTTGAAGTCTACAGCTGTGTTGTTCGCAGTCTCCGCCATCGCTCTGTCAATCTCTCTTTGCAGGCTAGGCGACAGCGCTGACAAATCTCCCAAAAATCGAATCCGTACGCCCTCTTTGTGCATTTCCTTCAGCTCTCGGCGCAGCATTTTTTCAAAGAGCACCATCAGAAAATCCACCTCAGACGTCGGTCTACGCCAGTTTTCGGTGGAAAAAGCATAGGCAGTAAGTGCACCAATTCCCCAATCTTTGCAGCAGCGCAACAAATCTTTTAGCGTTTTGGCACCTTGCCGGTGACCGGCCACCCGTGGCAAACCTCTTTGATTCGCCCAGCGGCCATTGCCATCCATGATGACAGCGACGTGTTTTGGCAAAGCTTGAGGATTGAGGTCAGCAGGAAGAGTGACGTAGTTCATAGGAGTGAGGGAAGAAAGGGAGAAAAGGAAAAAGGCAGCTTCGGGAGGAATAGCGTGTCGTCTATGTTAACGGTCTATCTGTGTTAGCGCTCTGGTGTTAACGCTCTATATGAACGCTCAATCTAATATCAATAATTCCCGAAGCCTTGAGGGGGTCAATCGGTAGTTCCACTGCAAAAGTTGATGCATGGTACGTCCCACCGCATAAGACCAGCAGGTGGGGTAGGCAGCAAGCCACTGGTCATATGGGCTGACTCGGCGAAGGTTGGCTGTGGTGTGGCGGAGGCTAGATTGAATGGCAGGGTAGCGCCACTTCGACTGAAGTGCACCTAGAGTGATGGCATCGCAGAAGAAGGGCGAGTCGGGATGGTGATATTTACCGGTGACCCAGCAAAGGGTGAGAGATTGTAAGGAGAAATAGAGAGGGTGGGTGGCAGTAAGCGATAGGGCGAGAGAGGGCGCAGAAGTGAGAGACTGTTGCCAAATGAGGGAGCAGGTTTCGCTATAGGTTGCAGCTAACTTTTGGATAGTCAGGTCTTGAAAGGGTGTCGATACGTCATGAACAGGATGATGAGGGGAATGATCTACAGGCTGAAGCGAGGTGAGGAGCGAATCGAGAAAAGTAGGGGAGAGATAGGCTTGGACACAGCTGTCGATACGGTCGGTGAGCTGAGCAATAGAAAGCTTTGATGGAGATGAGACAAAATCAGGGGTGATAGGCAAATAGGTAGTGGACATCGCAGGCGCGCTGAACTGACCTTGGATAGGCTGAGTGCCAATCGGCTGGGCCAGAGTAGCTGAAGTGATAGACATGACGGTTAGCCTCTGCTGGCAGTTATTTCTTTGTTATTTTTTTGGGTTAGCTCCTTTGGCTAGTCTCTAAAGGCTACGAGCTAGGCGTAACAGGCGTCAGTCGGGAAAGGTCGGGGAAGGTCGGGCAATTGAATGCAGGCGGGTCAGTAGAGGCATGAAATTAGGGCCTGAAACGAAGGCAGGGTAAAGAATGAAGCTTCTATGAGGGAGGGGAAATGGTGCGCTGGGCGTTCGGAACTTATGGCAGACAGCTGGTAGTCTACTTTTCAAGCGAGAGAGAAGGCTATGGGGATTGAGAGCGCCGTTGAATATGCTGACCAGCTGCTGTACGAGCGCACAGGAAAGCATCTAAACGATTTGCAAAGCTACATTATTCAGCAGAGCTGGAAGGGCCAAACCTATAGCCAAGTTGCCAGCGTTGCGGGCTACAGCGAAGGCCATGTCAAAGATGTCGCGTCGCAGCTGTGGCAAGTTCTTTCCGAAGCATTGGGTGAGCGCATTACCAAAGGGAATTTGAGATCGCGACTCCTCAACCGCCTTAAGCGCCTCAAAAACACCGTCAAAAGCGCTACGCCTACTAGCCTGCACCCGTTAATGCATAGCTCTGCGGTGCTGGTCTCCGCCGCCCTCACCGATGGCAGTCCCTATGAGCTGTCTACCGTTGACCAAGCCACGATTGAAAAGCTCTCTAATAGTCTGGCGAATCAGGCTGCTTATTCTGCCGGCTTTATCGGTAGAGTGCCTGCACTACAAAGCCTTCAGACACTGGCACTGCACCATCGCATCATTGTGATTCAGGGTGAGGGCGGCATTGGGAAAACGACATTGGCTCAGCAGTACTGTAGTCAATTTGAGCAGGTGCTAGAGCTGATGATGGCCAAAGAAGCTGCAAATATTACCCCGGCAGAAAGCGTTGTAGAAGAGTGGCTCCGGCAGCATTTTGACGAAGAGCCGAGCCGTGAATTTGGGGTCACACTCAGTCGGCTCAAGCAGCACCTAAAGTCGCAGCAGACTTGCGTAGTTATCGATAATCTGGAACCGGCCCTAGATGGCAATGGCCAGTTTATCGCGGGGCATCGGCACTACGTAGAGCTGTTGCGTGTACTGAGTGCGGCGCAGGCAACGGTGATTATCACTAGCCGCGATCGCCTCTGCGAACCCGGCATAAAAGTGCACCATTACCGCCTCCCTGGCCTAGCCGTAGAAGCCTGGCAACAGTTTTTCCAAGCCCACGCTATAGAGACACAAACTGCCGAACACGCTCAAATTTTGTACAACATGCACCGGGCCTACGGTGGCAATGCCAAGGCCATGGAGATTTTGTGCGCCGCTGCGATTGAAGACTTTGAAGGCGATTTGAGTGCCTACTGGCAGGAAAACAGCTCAGACTTATTAGGCAGCGCCGATTTACGTAATCTCGTTGGCAGCCAAATCAACAGATTAGAACAGCTCGACGCCGATGCCTATCGTGTGTTTTGCCGGTTGGGCTGCTATCGCTATCAAGACCGCCTGCGGCTAAAAGCAGATGCAATTACTGCGCTGATGTGGGACATAGAGCCAGACGTGCAGCGGCAGGTGCTCAGCTCTTTACGCGACAGATCTCTCCTCGAATTTCGCAAAGGCGACTATTGGCTACATCCTGTGAGTCGTTCGGAGGCGATCGCACGCTTACGACAAAGCAACAAACAGAGCAACAAACACAGCGATAAAAAGGAACAAAACCAAGACTGGCAGCAGGCTAACCGAGCAGCGGCCCAGTATTGGAGCGATCGCACTCTCACCATCACCTCCGTGGACGATGCCCTACAGGCCCTCGAAGCCTACTATCACCTCATTGCGATTGATGACTACGATGGGGCGGCGGCGGTGCTACTGCAAACACGCCACAACCAGTGGCGGCAATTTCTCCCGCTGGCCAGCAGCCTGTACCGCATGGGACTATTGCGACCCGCCATCGATGCGATTACGCAAGTCCTACCCAAAGTCACAACTAAGCGCAGTGAATTGAACAATATTTTGGGCGATGTGTACTGGATTACGGGTGATATTCACGGTGCGATCGCCTGCCAGCAGCAAACCCTCTCAGCCACCGCCGAAGTCCTCCAACAGAACAACGCCATAGAACAAGCCGAAAGCAACAAGCCAGTCGAAAGCAACAAACCAGTCGAAAGCAACAATACGTCTGCAAATGCCAGCGAAAAAGACGCCTACTATCGCAAAATGCTGATTGTCGATGCTCATCTCAGCATTGGGCTCTATTGCGTGGATCTTTGGGAATTGGACCGGGCTGCCGAGGAGTTTGAACAGGTGATTGAACTGGCGGCCAACAGCGCGCATCAGGCCTGGGCAGATAAAGCCACTGTGGGGCTAGCGCTAGTGTGTGCAAACCTAGGAGACAGCGGCACGGCTACAGAACTCGCGGGCAGCGTATGTAAGCAGTTCACGGCTGGTTCGGACGATGAGCACGGGCGATATGCTTATTTTTTACAGCTGCTGGGGCAGGTGTTTGAGCGATTGGGTGAGCATAACCAGGCCACTGAGCTGTACGAGCGGGCCATTGCTTCAGCAGAAGCCGGGCACTATGTACAGGTCAAAGCGAAGACGCTGACAGGATTGGCGGCACTGAAAAGGCAGCAAGGGGATGTGGGCGGTGCGATCGCTCTACACCAGCAGTCTGTAACCCTGTGCGAGACCATCGGCGCGACCTGCGATCTGGCAGAGGCATACTTTCAACTTGGACTCAGTGTCACAGACCAGCGACCAACACTTGCGTCTAAAAAAACCACCGAAAATGCTACGCCGGAAAATCTCAGCCAAACCGCGTGTTTTGAGCGAGCCATCAAATTATTTTCCAACATTCCCGCACCTCACCAAGTAGAACGCATTTTATCGACTTGATAGCCGCTCCACACGCTGTAAACGCATCAACTCGTATTTCGCGTGCTTTTCTCATACCTAATTTTTAGACCTTTAGAATGGCCAGCAGGCAGTAAGCAAAATGATAATCTGGTCATAATTTGCACACCGTACTTTGTACAAAATACGGAAAAGCAAACTTTGCCCTCACATCGTCACTTACGCAAACGCTGCGTCAAAAAGTTATGCGCTGGAAAACAGGCCGTCGGAGTCAAAACGTGCAAGATCGCCGAGGCATGAGCGGCGGCTACAGGCGCGGCGGTGGTAGCCCTATGGTGGTCGGCGGTGGCGGACTTGGCATGGTCGTCGTCGCTATCATCATCGCGCTACTTGGCGGCGACCCCACCATTTTGCTAGACGCCGCTGCCCCCGTTAGCCAAGATCCCTACGGTGGCACCTACGAAGCCCCTTCTGCGGCAGAAAACGAACTCGCCGAATTCACATCCGTCGTCCTCGCCGACACAGAAGACACCTGGAATCGCATCTTTCCTCAAGAATTTGGCGGCCGCTACCAAGAACCTCAACTCGTTCTATTCAGCGGCGTCGTTCAATCTGCCTGCGGCACTGCCCAAGCCGCCGTCGGCCCCTTCTACTGCCCCGCCGACCAGCAAGTCTACATCGACCTAGACTTCTACCGCAGCCTCAAAAATCAGCTCGGTGCCCCTGGCGACTTCGCTCAAGCCTATGTGATCGCCCACGAAGTCGGCCACCACGTGCAAAACCTCCTCGGCATTTCCAACCAAGTCCGCGCCGCCCAGCGCCGCATGGGCCAAACAGATGCAAACCAGCTCTCTGTCGCCCAAGAGCTACAGGCAGACTGCTTTGCAGGCGTATGGGCTAACAGCGCCGGGCAAAGAAACCTGCTCGAATCTGGCGACATCGAAGAAGCGCTCAACGCTGCCAGCCAAATCGGCGACGACACCCTCCAGCGCAATCAGCAAGGCTACGTAAATCCAGACTCTTTCACCCACGGCACCTCAGCGCAGCGCATGGAATGGTTCCGCCGAGGTCTAGAATTTGGCGATGTAGACCAGTGCGACACCTTCAGCTAGTGGGTTGATGAGTCAAACGCTAGTATTAGAGCATCGGCAAGGGCGGGAAGACATGGTCAGCACAGCTCCGAAAATTGAGCAGCGAGTCAAGCTTTCTGGAATTAGCTGGGAAATGTACCAGGCGATTCGGGCAGACCCAGACAACCGTCATATTAAGCTGACTTTTTATCGGGGAGTACTGGAAATTATGGCTCCTTCGCCGGAACATGAGTATCTTAAAAAAGTCATCGGTCGCTTTGTCGAAACCCTGGCAGAAGAGTTTGTTGTCAGCTTATACCCTCTAGGTTCAACAACTCTAGATAGAGAAGACCTCATCAGTGGATCAGAACCAGACGAATGCTTTTACCTCACAGTTAGCAAGATTCAACAGGTAAAGGGGAAAAAACGTATAGACCTTAAGCAAGATCCTGCGCCAGACTTAGTTGTAGAAGTTGATATAACTAGCCGAGCCAAATACCGTGAACAAGTGTACTCAGCTCTACAAATTCCGGAAATCTGGGCATACGATGGTCAGTCTTTAGCAATACTCGTCCTAGAAAAAGAGAATTACGTAGAGGCCACACGTAGCATAGCTTTCCCTAAGATTGAAGCAAAGGCTATTGAGATATTTTTACAGCAAGCGATGGAAAAAGACTATCTCACGCTGGTCAGCGAATTTAGGCAATGGCTGAAAAATATATAGAAACCTGGAGAAAGGAGAACTGACTATGATCGCTGTGAAATCGTCTGTTTTACCAGACGCCTGGATTTCTATGAGCTGGAGCCAATACCTGAGCTATCTAGAACAACCTCAGTTTAAAAAAACGAAAGCATACTACTACAGAGAGCACTGAAGAGTTGAAATGCTGCCAGCTGGCTTTGGGCATGGCAAAAATTACACGGGGATAGAGGCAGCAGATAAGTAACAACATCTAAAGTACTCCGCAACCTAGAGATTTCAGTCTTAGAGCAAGCACTACAAATGAGCCGTGATACAGACCAATCTCAGATGGGTGCCTGGTTACTGCAACAGTTTCAACAGTAGCGCTACGCTTTCCGGCATCATATCTACTACCATAGACACATTCGTCAAGAGCGCGGCAAGATGGTGCGATCGCAAATCCAGAAAAAGGAAAACTCTCAGGCGCAGCTACTCGAAGAGATGACACAGGCAATTGTGGCCGTGGCTTCTCCCGAGAAAATCATTCTATTTGGCTCACAGGCAAGAGGCACCGCCAGACTCCATTCCGATTACGATTTCTTGATTGTAGAAGCAGAACCTTTCGGAGCGAACCGAAGTCGCCGTAAGGCCTCTGGTAAGATTGGGTGGGCATTATCCAGATTTCTTGTGCCAACCGATGTTTTACTCTTTAGTACAGAAGAGGTTAAATATTGGAGTCAAAGCCTGAATCATGTAGTGTCTTGTGCGTTGAGAGAGGGGAAAGTGCTCTATGATAGATCTACTACAGGCTAAAACCTTATTAGAAGCCGCAAACAAAGACTTAACCGCATTAAACGGAATGCTCAATGCGAAGCAGTTCACAGACGAGATCTTTGGATTTCATGTTCAGCAGGCTACAGAAAAAAGCTTGAAAGCGTGGCTGGCGGCGTTAGGAGAAGTCTATCCATATACGCATGACCTCGCACTGCTTCTTAGAAAGCTAGAGGCTAGAAACTGTAACATCTCCAAATACATTGTTTTTGTAGAATACACTGCCTTTGCAGGTCAAGTTAGATACGTCGGATTGGATGATGACGTATCTCCAATCGACCGACAAGAAACCATTGCTCAAGTCCAAGAACTCTATGAGAAAGTAGGCACAATTGCGCAGTCTTCAGAAGAAGCAAAATCAGAGAGGGAGTCTGAATAGCAGCCACTCAGATCATCGTCGCCCTTTCTTTTTACTCCACGCTTCCTCGTATTTCCTCTCATTGACCTCAACAGATTTCTGCAAATTCACCACCGGATTCGGATAATCCACACCAAGGCGCATATCAAATCGCTTTTGCTCTACAGGCTGCAACTTCCACGGGCTGTGAACCTTCTTAGCAGGCAGTTCCTTCAGCGCTGGCAGCCAATGCTTCACATAGTCACCATTCGGGTCATAGTCTTTCGACTGCTTTGGAATGTTGAAATAGCGAAAGCCTCGCGCATCGTTCCCTACGCCTGCTGTGTAGTTCCAATTTCCCCAGTTGCTACATACGTCATAGTCAATCAACATCGACTCAAACCATTCCGCGCCCATCTGCCAGTCAATGCCCAAATTCTTCGTCAAGAAACTCGCAACATTCTGCCTGCCCCGGTTGGACATAAAGCCGGTCGCTGCCAGCTCTTTCATATTCGCATCAATCAATGGATAGCCAGTTTCACCCTCGCGCCACAGGTCAAATCGTTTCCAATCCTGTTGCCAAGCTATCGGTAACCCTCGAATGCCGCTTTTCCGAAAAACTTTTCGGCCATATTTCGCACACACAAAGCGAAAGTAATCTCGCCAAATCAGCTCGAATATCATCCAATACGTGGAGTTGTTCTTCTTTCTCGCGCGCTCATAGCGCTGAACTTCTGCGTGCACCTTTCGAGGAGACAGACTGCCATTCGCTAGCCACGGAGAAAACTTAGAAGAATAGTCGGCTCCTAGCATACCGTTGCGGGTCTCTTTGTATACCTGCAACCGATCGGCATCCCAAAAGTAATGCTGTAGTCGCTCTAGCGCGGCGGTCTCTCCACCTTTGAACAACAACACGCCTTTAGGATCGATTGACTGTTCTTCCAAACCCAAGTCGGATAGTTTGGGTAGCTCGCCGGGCTGTATGTCCGCAGGTAATACAGGTAGCTTATCTGGCACAGGGAAAGGCAGAAAAATTTGAGATTCTTTCTCTGCGGCCTTGCGAAATTGAGTGAAAACTTCTGGCAGCTTTTTAAGCTCAAACGGCAAATCGTCAGGATGAAACAGGGTCGCGCCCCAGTACACTTCGGAAGCGACTTTGAGCGTGTTTAGTGCCTTCTCAACACCCTGTTCTACAGCAGTTTCTTCAGCAGTAACTTCTTCGTGCCAGTACACCGCATCAATATTGAGCGCTTTTACAAGCGTTGGAATTTCGTCTTCTGGCTTACCCTGGCGAATGACTAAGTTGCTGCCTTTCGTCTGATAAGACTGCCGCAAGTCAGCGATGGTTTCAAGCAAGAACTGTGCTCTGTATGAGCCTGTTTTGGCAAAGCCAAAAGACGTTTCACCAAAGTGGCGCGGGTCGAAGCAGTAGAGCGGAATTACCTCGGCTTTATTTTCTAGTGCACGGTGGAGGGGTTCGTGGTCGTGCAGGCGAAGATCATTACGAAGCCAGAGAAGAATGCGCATTGAAAAGGATGAAGAGAGCAGGTACTAAGGACTGTAGATCATGATAAAAGGATAGCGACGCGATCGCTACAACACCTAAGACATAAAACGGCAGACAAAAGATGACGACACCCCCTCTCAAAGCGCAGCTAGAAGCTGCCTGCCAAGACCTATGGTGGAGCAGTGAGGCCGACTATCCTGTTGAAGTGGTGTGGTGTGAGCTACCAGCATCACAGCATGTAGAAAATATTGACAGGCAAAACAGCATAGACAAGGTGCTAATCCGCCAAATAGCAGGATGCCAAGAAGATACGCAGATAGCGTCAAGGCCATTCGATACCTTCTTTGATAAATATCTCACACCAAAAGGCTGGCATACCAAGGAAGATAAGCAACAGCTCAAACAGCTTGAGCAGCTGAAAAATCTGATAACAGAAGCACTTTTACATCCACAGGTTTATCGCTGTGGTGACGTAGAAATTACACTGTGTGTTGTCGGTTACTTTTCTGGTGAGATATTGGCTGGGTTCAAGACCTGTGTTGTTGAAACATAAGGTCCTACAGCCATACCGTCACTAAAACTATGATGCCGTCACAGACATTTCGGTGATGGGTTCACTGCAATAGAGCGATAGCTTGCAGGCGACTTCTACCGCTTCGCGCGGGGTATGGCCGAGGTGCAGCGCGGCCTTGGCAAAGTCCTGCCCAGAGCCGATTGCTTCAAACTCTCGCACTTCGTATACGTCTAGCCCTTTGTATACATGAAATAACTTGTGCTCAAATGCGATAAGGAAGCCGTTAGTAGGCGTGTAGCCGCCTTCTTTTTTGCGAATCCATTCTCTAAATTCCACCAGAAAATCAATCACGCCCAGCCGGGTAGAATCCATAGGCTTGTGATTACGGCTGAACAGCTCCATCAGCGTGCCTTCGTAACAATCACCTGTGCATCCAATGATCATATCGTTTTGCGCAAAGAGTTTGCTGTGCATGATGTCGGAAGACGTTAACTTGGTAAATCCGTCCGAGATCATCGTATCAGCAGCGAAAATGATGGCTTCTGGCGTTTTACGAGCAGCGATGACAGTCATGCGTATACAAGGGCAGAGATGGATGAGTGTAGATACAGTACAAGATACATTGCGCCTTTTGCAGGATAAAAATCACGCAATTGGAGAATTGTCATGATGCTTAAGATAGATTTTTCATCTCTTACAAAAATCTAGAATTGCGGTCAGCGTCATTCACCTATCGAGAGTCAACTCACACCATTCAACTAGCGCGATTCGATAACGGATTGCACGTTGGCGGGTACTTCAGAGAGCAGGTCGTAGCCAGTTGCAATTTCGATACGGTCTACGGTCGTGCGATACAGCGTCCAGTCGGATTCGATGCGATCGCTGTTCGGCATATCCACCGCAATCACCTCCGTCCCCCGAGTCACCTCATCCTCTATAGAATCAAGCACCACCATCACTTTCCACACCCGCCCTGGCACCGTCACTTTTCCCACCGTGCCCTCGTCGCCATACACCCCGCTAATCACGTACAGCGCCTTGCCTTGCTGATATACCAAGTCGCGACCATACGCTTCCAAGGCTCGCCAAGGGCCGCGATTGTTATCTGCCGACTGAGGAAAAATATTAGTCATTAAAAAGGTGAGAGAATTGTCCCGAGGGTTGGCGTTGCGATCGCCCGACGGCACCATATGCCCACGGTCGTAGCCACTGCGCCGATACTCCCCTGGCGTCGCTTGATAAAAACCCTTTGGCAGCCCCCCATCTGGGCGAAAATCATCCTGTCGTTCGGTACTGCCCAGCCAACGAGAGTCGACCCACCAGCTAGCCCAGTTTAGAAGATTGCGATCGCGCCCATAAGACAGCACATACGGCTCTCGCTCAATCAGATAGTTATTGGGATCATCCTTTCCCGCATTGCTCGGGTTCCCCAGCATTATGTGCTCGTTATTAGAAAAATAAGTCGCCCAGTCTAGGCTCATATCTACCTGCGGCAAACTTTCACAGGCTTGCCCATTACCATCCTTGTCCAAACCGTAGAAATCTTCCTTGAAAGCATCAAAAACGCTCTGCGCCAAGTCACGACTAACAAAATCGCCGCAGTCACAATAGCTATCTACACAGGGAGGCAAATTGGAATAGTCATCTACAGCCAGGCCATCGCAGCCCACTCGCCCAAGCGCTAGCAGTGCATTGAACGTCCATCTAAGCGCCCACACCTCTCGCCTCACCCTTGTCCTCATCTGCCTGCCTTAATACGTTTGTTCTATTGCATCATAGAAGCTAGGTTACCCCAAAACAGCCGCTTAACAGGCTGCTTAATAGTTCATCCACACCAAAGCATGAACGGTATACTAAAGCCGTAAAGCATCTAAAGCGCCGATGAGCGTGGTTAAGTAGCCACTGGGTTAAATAACCACCCAAAAAGGCCTTTTTAGAGCAATCATTCACTAGGCAAATTAAGTAACCCATGTTTAGCACCGTTGTTTCCACGCTAAAGGCTTGGTTCCCAGCCCCCGAAGTTCAAGCTCATTGCGATGGCCCTTGCGGCGTGTACGATCCGTCCTCTGCTCGCATTGCAGCAGAAGCCGTCGTCTCCATGACCAAAAAAATCTTGGACTTGCAGCATCCCGAAGGCGGCGACGCTCAGGCTATGGCGTCTTACCAAAACACCATGTCTCGCTTCATCGCCATCAAAGAAGAACAGGCTCAAATGACCAAAGATGAACTGTTGATCCTTTGGACTGACTACTTCAAGCCCGTTCACCTAGAAAAGTATCCCGACTTGCACGATACCTTCTGGAAAGCAGCAAAGCTTTGCTCTGCATGCAAAGTAGAAGTCAGCACGCAGCACTGCCAAGAACTGATGGACGCCGTCCAAAAGATTCACACTATCTTCTGGGAAACCAAGAGCCGTGATGTCTCCTGGTATACCGCTAGCTAGTTAATGAAATAGCTAAAGAAAAAAGATCCTGCGACTGTTTACAACAGCTCTTCAGGATCTTTTTTCTAGGCATCTATCACTCTCACAGACAACTCTCACAACGTCCATGAAACAGCCTCATGAAACTTAGGCGAAACTGGAAAGAGATTGGGCTATGGACGCTCGGCAAACGCTGGCGATTTCATGTCACTGGAAATTCTATGCTCCCTACGCTCAGAGCCGGTGAAGATGTATTGGTGTATCCAGTATCAAAAACGGCCGACATCTTTCCTGGCGAAATCATCGTATGCAGACATCCGTTTAAGCCACGCATTCGCATGATCAAACGAGTGAGTGAAGCCTTTTACGACGGCAGTTGCTACGTCCTTAGCGACAATACCAAAGAAGGTAACGACAGTCGTTCTTTCGGCGTTATTGGCCGAGAGCTGATTCTGGGCAAAGTCACCAGCAGACTCGTTTGACGTTTGTTTTCTTTTTAATTCTCTTCCAACGTATGACACTCTCTATTCGCGCAGTGACTCCCAGTGACGTCGCTACTATTTTTCACTTTAGTCAGCTGCTCAGTGAATACGAAAAGCTTGCCCATGAAATGGTAGGCACCCAAGAAGACTTGCACAGCGCGTTCTTTGGGGAAAGGCCCTACGTGGAAGCTTTCGTGGCTGAAGTAGACGGCAAAGTGGTTGCCTCGGCGACGTACTTTTATAATTTCTCGACCTTTCTGATGAAGCCAGGCATTTATCTAGAAGATCTTTTTGTGCTGCCTGACTACAGACGCAAAGGAATTGCCACCGCGCTGCTGAAGCATTTGGCTAATTACGCGGTAGAGCAAGGCTGCGGGCGCTGCGAGTGGAGCGTGCTGGATTGGAATAAGAGTGCGATCGCAGTTTACAAAAAGATGGGCGCAGTCCTGATGGATGAGTGGACCGTGTGCCGTGTTAGTGGAGACGCTTTGGAGACCCTCGCGAAAGGCGCTAGCAAAGATTGACTAAAGCGTTAGGTGGCGTGCGATCGCAAACCTCACAAGGGCCCACCCCTGACGCGACTTTTTCACCACCTCACCGCGCAAATACTTCAATAACAGCAGCCGACCTAGCCCTTTCACACGAGCATAGGCTCTCACTTTCCACCACATCCAGCGACTCAGCTTGCCGTGCTCACTCGCGTACATCGGCGCAAACGCCAGCTTGCCGTACAGTACGTCGGCTCTGTGTGCTTTACTCAGTCGGTTTCGCCCATGCTCCGGATTTGGCAAGCCACCGTGCTCACCGTAATTACGAAACGGCACATAGTTATGCATCCCCAGATCTCGCAAATAGTACTCAATGCCAGAATCCCACGGTGAATACTGGCGAGGGCCCGGATCTTTCTCTACCTGCGCGGCCAGCTCAATCAGCTGCCGTGCACTCTTCGCATTCACGACATAGGCCACCATCGAAGTCGAATAGCCCTGCGCCAAAACGTTCGTCTTATTTGATACTGACTTCGACCCTGGCTTCGAGGCCGATTTCGATCCTGGCTTCGACACATTATAGATTTGCGCCGCACAGGTATACAGCCAAGCGATCCCAACTGAGTCATCGGTAGGATCAAACGGCGGCGGCAGCTGCGCGAAATTTGCCACCGGCACAAAATCAGCTTCCACAATCAGGGTTGGCCGCTTAGAACGCAACGCCAGTTCCCACGCACTACGGTGGTTCAGCAAACACAAAAAACTCGGCGAGTAAGTCTCGTAACCAGGTTGATGCACTTGCCGCAGCACCGTACAGTCACAGCCAAACTGTTCCAGTGTGTTCGTTAGCTGCTCTGTAGGCTCCTTGTAGGCAATCACGAAAGTCTGCGCAATATAATCCACCAGCGGCCGAGAAGTTCCCTGATTTTCCATAGGCATATTTACCCTTCACAGTAGTGCGAAATTATGTGGTTATTCGACATTTTGTATGTGTTTTTACGGGGGAGCATATCAAAACTAAGGTAGTTTGGTAATGCCCTGATTTCACAGTCTTGATCAACCATCAGTGATCTGTATCATCATTAGCTGGTGAGCTGTCCCTGGTACAAAGCACTTGAAAATTAGGCATGACAGATCAAAATTATCTTACGAAGCGCGAAGATATGAAGCGCAAAGATATGAAGCGTAAAGACAGAACCGCTCAGATGATTGGCCAGGTAATTCAGCCAATAGATGAGCGCATCACCGATCCCTCCCCTACGGTCATCGCTGAACCAAGGGGCGCTACTCACGTGAGTGCTGGTCAAGCCTTTCGCAGCACCTACCCAAGCAATACTCTGCAAACCACGCTTAGTCGGGAACTTGGGCTCAGTTTAGGCGCACCAACAACAGATATCAGTACAGATATCAGTACTGGTTTTGGCACAAATTTTGGCACAGGCATTACCAGAGAGCCCTCTGCAAAAACCGAGCCACTAATCGAGCCACTGAAGGGGCCACGCTACCGAATCACAAAGCTCCTAAGTCAAGAAGTCGGAAAAAGAACATTTCTAGCGACAGAAGAATGTTCACAGTCACAAGTTATCGTCAAGCTGCTTCTCTTTTCTCCTGATCTTGCCGAAGAAGAAGCGGCCCTTGCTGAGCAACAGACAACACTCTCAGCCTACGAGCTACCCGCTCATCTGCCCTATTTAGAATCGTTCGAAGCCAGTACACCGCTGGGAGAAGGACTGGTCCTGATTAAGTCCTACGCGGAAGTCTCCACAAATTCCTCACAAGACCTCTCACAGATGCCTGCGCGTCATTTGTCTCTGGTATCTAACGAATCGTCTAGCACTCAAATGCGTCGTCGCAGCGATTCTCCCGTGCAGCAACAAACCGTACAGCAACAAAGCGCATCTTACACAGCACCTGCCACAGTTTCTACCGTTCATCCACAGTTTGCTTACAAGAGCATACGAATAAACACCACACCTCAAAAGCTCCAAGTTCAATTTCCCGAATCGTACGTTCATACCGGGCTGTTAGCTTCTGACATCGATAGCAAGACACCGACTGAAACGGTAGAGATGTGGCTGCTAACCACACTGGGAACCGTTGTCTTTGTCGGTGGCGTTGTGGCTAGCACAGGCTCTATCCTAGCTGGCATTGTAGTTGCTGCGCTACTGCCTGTTTTGTACAGAGCGTTAGTAGGCCCACCGACCAAACGCAATCGTGTTGCCAAACTCAGGGTTACCAGTGAACCCGATGGCCGCGCCTTCATCAGCCTAACGAGCATGGGTAAGCCCACTCGCGATCGCACTGGTCGCATCCACAGCTCACCGACCGAAAGCAAACTTCACGGATCACGGCTCTCTATCAAATCGGTCAAAGTCTCACCGACTGTGATGATTTCGTCCGACATCAATCCACTCAAGGCTAAGCTAAGCTTCACCTTTCACAACCAAAATTGGCATAGCCAAAGCCTCAGCATCGTGGGCAGCTACGCCGAAATTCGCTGGCTTTCTCACCACTTATCTGAATGGGGCCGTGCGCGCACTGGCCGGTAGAACTTGCATCAAAAAGCTGTTTGGGAAACCTAAGTCATCGGCATCCCAAATAGCAGTAGATGAATCAGCTCATAAATCAAACGATTGGTTCGCATTACCGAGTAAAGTCTGTACTTGGACAGAATACCGGTCGCCGGACTCTTTTAGCTGAACATACTGAAACCCAAACGCTGGTAGTCATCAAGCTAGTTTTATTTGGGCCAGATTTTGTATGGGAAGACCTCAAGCTGTTTGAACGCGAAGCCGAAACGCTTAGGTCATTAGACCATCCTGCTATCCCCAAATATTTAGACTCATTTGAGGTAGAGACAGCGATTGGGAAAGGCTTTGCATTAGTGCAAACGTATATTGAAGCCAAGTCTTTACAAGAGTGGGTAAGTGCAGGCTACACATTCAGTGAAGATGAGTTGAGCGCGATCGCAATCGACCTCCTCAACATTCTCGAATATCTGCATCATCGCCATCCACCCGTTATCCATCGAGATATCAAACCCAGCAACATTTTGGTGCCTGCCCAAAACAGTCAGACCAATGGCGGCATCTATCTTGTAGATTTTGGTTCCGTACAAACTGCCCCTTCCGTAGGCACCATGACCGTAGTCGGCACTTATGGATACATGCCGCCAGAACAATTCGGTGGTCGTGCCGTACCCGCATCCGATCTCTACAGTACAGGCGCTACACTCGTTTATCTCGCAACAGGGCAACATCCAGCTGAGCTTATTCAAACCGATTTACACATCGACTTCGAATCTCAAAGCAATCTCACACAACCTTTTACGGATTGGATAAAACAGCTAGTTTCCGTTGATTTATCAAAGCGTACATCCTCTGCAAAGCAAGCACTCTATCGGTTGCAGCATCCTCAATTACCTAGCATTCAATCTCATATTCACAGTACATCCGTGCTTTCGGCAAGCGCCACTCACCACTTACCACTAAGGCAAAGTCGTACTGGATTCACAACAAGCTTGCAGCCCAATCAACTCACCATAGAATTTTCTCAAGCAAGATTAAAAGGGAACCTTCTCTCTAAGCTGTATGAGGGGGTGCAAAGTATAGGCCTACTCATACAACAGGCAGAAGGATTAGTATGTGTTTTATGCATGGGCATAATTTTTCTGTCCCTAGAGCTGAAAGTTATTACTCCGATGTTAGCCATCGTTATTCTTGCGGTAATAGCTTGTCCTCTAATCCTGTTTGCTTTGTATTTGTACAAAACAACAGCACAATTAACGCTTTCCTACACATCAGACCAAAGCATCACATTAAGTCTCACAAAGTCTCCCCCAAAAACCATTAAAATCTCTAAAAAGAAAAGAAAGCAATTGGCTCTGTCAGACCTAAAAATCGACGCACTCACCATCAGTGCACAAGATACTAGGTACCAGCTAGGCTTTAACTTCGCCTCTGCGCCCTTTCCAGAGGAACAAGAATTACAGATTATGGGCAGCCGCAGAGACATTGAATGGCTACATAACTTCATCGTTCGATGGCAGAACATCCCCGTTTACTACAACAAATTTTCTAGAGACTGAACCTGCTCAAACTACCTCTATTAAAGGCACGCACAAAACCACACTTATTCTACTTTGGTCGCTATCCACCAAGTCGTGCCACCGCTATCTCTGACACCGCCTCGCTTATCTTCATCGCCATTTTGAATCGGTGCTTGCACAGCAGTCGCACCGGCATCAAGGGCACGAGCATAAACGACATCTACATTTTCAACATAGATATGTATGTGAGCAGACATAGCGGGCCAGCCCTCGCCTCGATCAGCAATCATGAGGACGGTGTCATCAAGTCGAACTTCTGAATGTTTTAGCTTGCCGACATCGTCCCAAATTCGCCGCAGTACCACAGCGCCAAATACCTGAATGAGAAACTCAATAGTTGCGGCGGCTCCATCCACGATTAAGTAAGGAGAAACCGTGCTGTAACCAGGGGGCTTGTAGAACGGTTTCTCGGGTTCCATTGGGTTATCTCCTGTGACTGTTGGGTGGTTAGAATGTGACTGTTCTGTATCTCTACTCAGCAGGCTGCTCACAGTTGATCATCCAAGGAATACCAAACTGATCAATTAACGTACCAAACTTCGCAGCCCAGAAAGTCTTTTCAATCGGCATCGTTACCGTTCCACCTTCTGCCAGCGCATTAAAAGACTTTTCTGCTTTATCCGGATCATTGATCGCAACCATGATGTACGTCCCTTTTGCAGCTTCGTATTTCCCTGGCATACAGTCACTCCCCATCAACACATCATCACCCAGCTTAAATTCACCGTGCATGACTTTGGTTTCCCATTCAGCAGAGACTTCGTCTGCCATCGGCGAGTCTTTATAGGGCATCAAAGATTCGGTCTTTCCTCCAAAACATTGCTCATAAAATTTAAACGCAGCCTCACATTGACCATCGAAAGAAAGGTATGGACTCAGCTTCATAGCAATCTCCTGGGGT
>JBHJIY010000246.1:0-18616 GCA_050042985.1 Phormidesmis sp.
GCGCAGCTCCGCAGGCGAAAAATCCACAATCGAGCGCCCTTCAAACGTCGCGCCGCCCTCAATGCGCGAGCCATTTGGCAACAGCCGCATCGCAGCTCGCCCCAGCGTACTTTTGCCACAGCCCGATTCACCCACTAGCCCCAGCTTTTCACCCGGTTGCAAGGACAGTGACACATCATCGACGGCCCAGGCCAGCGGACCGGGGTAAGACACCTTAAAATTTTTCACTGCCAGTAGCGGTGCAGCCGTTGTTTCTGGGGCTGCCTCCCAAAGATTATTATCCAAAGGATTATTACTATTAGTAGAGGCATCATCGGCGGCGCTGGCAGAAGGCAGCGAGGAGTCAGTCATAGGTGCTAAGTGAGGGAATCGATTTTAGGGGTTTAAGCGTTGGAGACGGCTGGAGTCATTCTACTTATTAAACTTTCTCATCAAGTAAGCTACCGCAAAATCTCCATGCGGATGTTTTTCGATGAGTGCCCCAAGCTCAACGACTCGATTGGCGACGTCTTCTCCAAGCTTTTCTACTAAGGCTAGGCGCTGTTTTTCCACTTGCTCCATCTCTCGCACCTGAGCCTGCCAGTCAGGACTGAACACAATAGGAATTTGGATGTGAATGCCCAAAGCTTCAAACACCTCCCATTCGCCGCGATGGCGAAGCCCTTCCAAAGGAAGATCGCACCACAGCCCACTACAAACAGGACAGCGCTCTACATAAAAGGACGTATTTTTAAGGTTTATGCGCGATCGCTTCAAGTACGTGCCACATTCTGGACACAGCCCAGCCCGCCCAGCCAAAGGCGCGACCTCGTACTCCATCTCTAGTGTCAGGGGCAGCACAGGCTTAGGGATCGCCTCTAGCCCAGCATTCAGTGCCTGCCAATGCTGATAGTGAAACTTAGGTAGCCAGCTCCCGCCACAGCTGCTACAACACTGCACATTTAAGCCCGCCGTCAGCTGACCAGGACTCAGTTCAATCGTAGGTTCTTTGGGACAGTGCACACGCCGACTCCTTCTTGTCACCAGCAAAGCCGGTAAGCTCGCCGACTCAGGTTAGCGCTTAGCTTACACCGAATAGCCAATCGCAATGCCCCTTTTTGTTCTTTCGTTCATTCGCTGGCGGCAGCTTGCATAGCTTGCACAAACTGCCGCAGCTGAGACACGTGCGCGCTCATCTGCTGCTGTCCACGTGCAATACTCGCTGGCTGTCTAGCAGTCCGCAGCCGCATCGCTTCAATGCCAAGCAGCCGCAAACGCCTGTGTGCTTCTGTTTGATACGTGCCCATCTGCCGTTCTACCGTCGGGTTGAATTGGGCATCGTTTAGGGCCGCTATGATCTTCTGAAACTGCGCTGGCAGTAAAGCCGACTGCTGCGAGATTTCCGCCACGTTCGGCGCTCCATCCAAAGACAAATCAGATTCTGCAACATCGCCGATGAGTCCTTGCAACCGTTCAATTGACTGTTCAAACGATGCTAGCTGATCGCTCAACTCCATAATTTTCTCTCGTGGCGTCTGCTGCAACTACTCAAAACATCCTCTTAAAGGCTTGATTTCTTGGCTATTTTCTCACCCAAGTGTGACAGTTTTGTCTATGATTAAATGCATAGTTCTTGTATACATGGCTACATAAGCAGCCGATGCACCGTCCTAAGGTAAGAGCACCAAACAACTCGTTAAAATTTTGATGGGTTTTACGAGCCTCAAAGGTTCTCATATCCAAACAGGGAAATGATCGTAGCAGTTTTATATGTGCTTTTTGCTCTCAGCAAAGATTAAGCTCTGTAGCGGGTTACATGTAGGCTCATTCCTTTGTAGGAATATGGTCTAGGAACCACTCAATCGACCACTGGCTATGGTCAGACAAAACGTCATCAAGATAGAAAAGTAGCTCTTTCCCCTATCTTAGGTTAGCTAGGAGGTGTATTTCGGTAATTACGGAGAAATTAAGCAGCTTTTTGGCTTTCCTACCGTAAATATCTACTGTCAACACACAAGATGAAAAACAAGCCCGTTTCAGTGTGATTTTTATCTCGCTAAAGTGAATTTTTACTTTAACTATCTTTGTAATTCTCTTCGTGATTTCCGGCCAACAGCCCAACCAGTGCTGGAAAATCTCTTTCCCTTTCGTTGTTTCTAGTTTTATAGCCCCAATTTCAGCATTTCAAATCTCAAATCTTATTTCCTCAAATCTCAATTTTTAAAGAGAGTGCAGCCATGACCGCAACCGTCCTTGCCCTTCCTCAAGATTGCTCACTCCCAGACTGGCTATCATCCTGTCTGATTGAACATGGTGCTAAGCCAGAAAATACAGAAGTGATTGCCGCCCTAGAATCCGCCGCAGAAGGCAGCCCTAGCATCAAGGACCTCGCCCCGCCCGCCGATGGGGATCAGCTGGTTTGTCGGGCTTTTGAATTTGCCTATCAGCTACATAAGGGACAAATGCGAGCCAGCGGTGAACCCTACATTGGGCATCCGGTAGCGGTGGCCGGATTGTTGCGTAGCCTAGGTGGCGACAGTGCCATGATTGCAGCGGGCTTTTTGCACGACGTAGTAGAAGACACCGACGTCACTGCCGACGAGATTGAGGGCCATTTTGGGTCTGAGGTTCGCCACCTAGTAGAAGGGGTGACCAAGCTTTCAAAATTTAACTTCGACAGCAAAACAGAGCAGCAGGCAGAGAACTTTCGCCGCATGTTCCTAGCAATGGCGAAAGATATTCGCGTTATTGTCGTGAAGCTGGCCGACCGCCTGCACAATATGCGAACGCTAGAGCATCTGCGCCCCGAGAAGCAGGTACGCATCGCCCGCGAAACGCTAGAGATATTTGCCCCGCTAGCCAACAGACTAGGGATTGGCCGCTTCAAGTGGGAGCTAGAAGATCTGTGCTTTAAGTATCTTGATCCAGAAGCTTACCGCACGCTGAAGAAGCTAATTGTAGAAAAGCGCACCGACCGCGAAGAGCGCCTACAGAAGGTCAGCAGCGTATTACAAGAAGGCATTGCCAAGTTAGGCATTCACTGTGAAGACGTCAGCAGTCGGCCCAAGCACTTGTACAGCATTCATAAAAAGATGGAGCGGCAGGAAAAGGAATTTACAGAGATCTATGACATTGCAGCCGTTCGATTAATTGTAAACAGCAAGGACGAGTGCTATCGAGCACTCGCCGTAGCCCACGACCTGTATCGTCCTATTCCCGGTCGATTCAAAGACTACATTGGCCTGCCAAAACCCAACCGCTATCAGTCTTTGCATACAGTGGTGATTGGGCCTCATGGTCGCCCCATCGAAGTGCAAATTCGCACAATGGAAATGCACCAAGTGGCAGAGTACGGCATTGCTGCCCACTGGAAGTACAAAGAATCTGGCAATAGCCACACCGCTGTTGGTGAAGACGAAGAGAAATTCACCTGGCTGCGTCAGCTTTTAGACTGGCAAAGCGACCTAAAAGACGCTCAAGAGTATCTCTCTGACGTCAAAAACAATCTGTTCGATGAAGAGGTCTATGCCTTTACACCGAATGGAGACGTTGTACCGCTTAGCCGAGGCGCGACGCCGGTTGATTTTGCTTACCGCATTCACACAGAAGTCGGGAATCACTGCGCCGGGGCAAAGGTCAGCGGACGCATTGTGCCGCTAAACACTGAATTGCAGAACGGCGATATTGTTGAAATCATTACGCAAAAGAGTGCTCACCCTAGTCTCGACTGGCTGAACTTTGTGGTGAGTACCGGCGCACGCAACCGGATTCGGCAGTGGTACAAGAACTTTCACCGAGATGAGAATCGCGATCGCGGCCACGAAATGCTTGAAAAAGTGATGGGTAAAAGCGGCCTCGACGCGCTACTAAAAACCGACCCTGCCCAAGCCACAGCCGAGCGCTGCAACTATTCCTGCGTAGACGACCTTCTCGCTGGCCTTGGCTACGGAGAAGTCACCCTCAACGCAGTCGTCAACCGATTGCAAGAGGCGGTAAAAGACGCTCAACCGGTTGAAGTCGAAGAGCCAACTACGCTAGAAGACGAGCTACCAAAGGTAAAGCCGCCCACCAGCCGACATAGCCATGACCACGCTCCCATTGCCGGACTTGAGGGCCTACTACACTACATAGCAGGCTGTTGTCACCCCATCCCAGGCGAATCCATTCTAGGCATAGTTTCAACGGGTGGTCGAGGCATCGCCGTTCACAAGCAAGGCTGCCCCAACGTAGAAAACATCCCCGGTGAGCGACTGATCCCGCTCCGCTGGAACGACACCGACGCCACCACCGGCCAACCCGACACCTATCCAGTCCAGCTAAAAATCGAAGTCATCGACCGCGTCGGCGTCCTCAAAGACATCCTGACCCGCCTCTCCGACCTTAAAATCAACGTGCACAAGGCAGGCGTAAAAACCCACCCCGACCAAATTGCCGAAATCGAACTAGGCATCGACATCCGCGCCCCCGCCCCCCTCAACCAAACCTTCACCCACATCCGCAAGCTCTCCGATGTGTTGGATCTTAAGCGAGTAACAGCCGTCGATTAGGCTCAAAGCCGAGACACCCGTCAAGCTTTGAGATAAAAGCCAACATTCCTGGATCCCCTTTACAAGGGGAACCAACGGAGGGGTCTTCGGTGTGTAGCGAGATCATCGAGAACCCCTCCCTTGCGGTTCCCCTTGTGAAGGGGAACCGTGAAGCCCGACTTAGTCACACATGCAGCAATTGTCTTCTTCCAACCCCCTCCTCGACCTCCCCTACGAATCGGCCCTAGCCAACCTCGGCGAAGACTATTACGATGCCGTCACCCCGGCCACCTTCCCCAAGCACATCCTACGCTTCCGTAACGACGATGTCTTAAGCCAAATAGGCTTATCTCCCACAGCCGTCACAGACGAAGATTTCACAGAAGCCTTCGGCCACTTCTTAGAGCACTCCTCCTTCCTCGCCCTTCGCTACCATGGTTATCAGTTCCGTAGCTACAACCCCTTCCTCGGCGACGGACGCGGCTTCCTCTATGGCCAAGTGCGCGGCACCAACGGCAAACTATACGACTTCGGCACGAAAGGTTCTGGCCCCACGCCTTGGTCTCGTGGTGGCGACGGTCGCCTCACCCTAAAAGGCGGCGTCCGCGAAATCTTGGCGTCGGAAGCATTGCACGCACTAGGCGTAAACACCTCTCGGACGCTGAGCCTAATCGAAACTGGCGAAGACTTACATCGAGGCGACGAACCTTCGCCAACGAGATCTTCTGTGATGGTGCGATTCAGCCATTCACACATTCGTTTTGGCACCTTTGAGCGGCTGCACTACATCAAGCGCACAGACCTCGCAAAAAAACTGTTGGATCACGTGATTGAGGTCTACTATCCTCACCTACTCAGCGAAGCAGATGAACAGACGCGCTATGGACTGTGGTTTGCAGAACTCTCAGAGCGATTGGCTACGCTGGTCGCGCAGTGGATGACGGCAGGCTTTTGCCACGCTGTGCTCAATACCGACAATATGTCGATCACAGGAGAAAGCTTTGACTACGGCCCGTTTGCATTTATGGATGAATACAATCCGCGCTTTACGGCGGCCTATTTCGACTATTCAGGACTGTATTGCTATGGCAATCAACCCGGTGCGTGCTATTGGAATTTGGAGAAGCTGGCAGTTGCCCTCGACGGGGTGGTTGATAAAGCGAATATGGAGGCGGGGTTGGCGCGGTATCAGCCGAAGTATGCTGAAGTGTTTCGCGATCGCACCCTAAAAAAGCTTGGCTTTACCACCTCCACTTCTTCATCCCGCGATCTCCTCACCGCCACCCTAGACCTACTAGAACAAACCAAAATCAGCTACACCGATTTCTTCGCCACCCTCACCCGCGAGTTCGATGCATCTTGGCAAACCGATGAAACGCAAATCCTCGCCCCAACGATAGAGAAGTCGGAACCCGACGCAGCCTCCCGGCTTAAGCAGTGGCGGAAAGTCTATCAGCAGTGCCTCGCGCAGGTTCCAGTCGAAAGCATGGAAGATGTAGGGAAATGTTTACAATCTACAAATCCGATGATTGTTTTACATCGCCCAGTCATCGAAGCTATCTGGGAGCCGATTGCAGAAGAAGACAACTGGCAACCGTTCTACGAACTGCTCCAGAAAATCCAGCATCCAACCATGATATAGACCCTGCTAAAAATTAAATGCGTTTCAGACAGAACGACTGAACATGCTCTAGGCGCTCAAATCAGGCAAAGTTTATGGGAACACTCAACCCATAAGCAAAAAATACAAGCGAAAGATACATGACGGCCTCCAACCTAGCTTGCAGGCTGGTTACTTGTATTTTGCTGAATGCAACCTGAGCACTTCGTATACGCATTTTGGTCGAACTATGGGTGATACCTCTGTCAGTAGACGCGCCTTAAAGCTGCCTATTCAGCCGTTACCAAAGCATCTCAGTACTTTGGAAGTTTGGGGATTTGGTCTTAGCGGGCTTTTACTATGGTTAGGACCCGCTCCCGCAATGAATGCCGATTTAGGTCCGCAGGCCATTCTGGTTTGGCTACCTGCGGCGGTCATCGGTCTGCTGCTGAATTTGCAGGTTCGCTCGTTGGGAGAGCATCTGCCCCATATGTCGGGCGGCAACCCAAACTACACGACCCACCTGCTTAAAAAACATCCGCTGCTGGCCCGCTATGGCGCTATTGGCTACTTTCTCGGTTGGGTTTCTGTCCCAGCAATGAATGCCATCATTCTAACTGAGCTGATTGGCGCTAACCTCGACAGCATTGGCATCGCTTCACCCAAACTGCTGTTAGAGATTCTTTTTACCACGCTGCCTTTTGTGGTGGCACTCAGTGGCACCCGCGCTTTGGGGATTCTCCACCTTTGCTTTGTCTTGCCTGCGGTAGGGTTCATTTTGTTTTTCTGCGGACAGGGCATGGGATGGCTAGCTTTTACGGCCAACAGTCCGGGTATTTTGCCAGCGAGCTGGGGCAGCTTCTCTCTGGTGGGTTGGGCAAAGTGGTTTTTCCTCGCTGTCTATGCCGCTTACGGATGCGAAACGGCCTCTTCATTTGTTGCTGATAGCCACGAGCCTAAAAAATCCCTCCGTGGGTTGACCTTTGCGGCGCTCTTGTTGCCAATCGTTTATTTGGGTGGGTCTTGGCTACTGATGCGGCTGGCGACCGATTCTGCGCTGGGGAGTAATGCCTTTCTGCAGCTGGTCGCGGTTGCTCAGCCGTTTTGGGGTGAGTCCGCACCGTTAATTATTACGTTTCTAATTGCGTCGGGCTGTTTGCTGAGTTCTGCAACGGCAGTGTCAAACTCGCCACGGGTGCTGTATCAGCTATCGTGCGATCGCTATGTAGCGCCTCTCTTCAGCATTGTGTCAAGACGCGGTGCCTTTGGGCCCGGCCTAGTTTTCACCCTCGCACTGAGCTTAGCCTGCCTGGTTTGGGGCAATGTGGAAAGCGTCGTCATGGTTACAGGGACTGGCTACCTATCTGGCATGATCGCCATTCACTGGGGGCTGTGGCTGCGTCGCCATGAGTCCGAAACGTACTTGCCACGCTGGGCACTTCTGTTCTTTTTGGTAGAAGTATTTGTTCTTGTGGTAGGTGGCCTAGCCTGGAGCTGGCAAAACTTGGCGATTGGCCTGCTGCTACCCTTTATAGTCCTGGGTTTGGATCAGGCAATCCGTCGTGCGCCAGTTGTGTTTTTCCGGCCTCGCTGGTGGCTGCGTCTCTACCAGCCAAAGCCTTCAGAAGACTTCACTAACTTTCTGTCCAACCAGGTCTTTATCTTAATTGCGTTGGTCTGTGGGGCTACTGTCATTGGCTGGAAGGCAAAGAGTGTGATTGATGCTTCTGGCGCTGCGGGGCAGAGCGTGGCGACGAATTTGCTTTCTATTCTGTTGTTGATTGCTGCATTTGTTGGCGTGGCCGTTTCCTGCTGGACCAGCTTTCCTCAAGCCGCCGCCATCATTGAATCGCGCGAGCAGTCTGAACTATTGTTCAAAATTGCTCAAGACGCTATTGTTGTGGTCGACGAAAGGGGCGTTTTACGCCAGATTAACCCGGCGGCAACTCAGCTATTTTCGCTTGAAAGTGATGGGCTGATCAACCGTCCTTTACAAGGGTTGCTCACATCCCTACCCGACTCTGTTCAGCATTGGCCTCGCCGCAGTGAGCAGGTACTCACACAGGGCGATCGCCAAAAAATATTAGAAATTTCCACCTCCGAGCCGCTCAATGCAGACATTCAGGAATATGTCGTCGTCATTAGAGACATCACCGAGCAAAAAGAGGCAGAGAATGCCCTCAAACGCTCCAAACTGGCCCTAGAAGACCAGGCTCAAAAGCTAGAAATCCGAGTTGAAGCGAGAACCGCCGAGCTTCAGCAGGCCAAAGATAAAGCAGAAGTTGCCAACCTGGCTAAAAGCTCGTTCATCGCCAATATGAGCCATGAGCTACGCACACCGCTGAATGCCATTATCGGCTTCTCACAAATTCTGATGCGAACTCGGAAAATACCCCCTGCGCAGCTAGAACATGTTGGCTTGATCAATCGCAGCGGTGAACACTTACTCACCTTGATCAACCAAGTGCTAGATCTCTCTAAGATTGAAGCCGGTAAATCTACGCTCAACAAAAACAGCTTTGATTTGCACCGCCTGCTCACCGATTTAGAAGACATGTTCGATCTTAAAGCCGCTGATAAAAAGCTAGATCTTATCTTCGACTTATCGGCTGATTTGCCTCGCTATGTTTGCACCGATGAGGTCAAACTACGTCAAATTCTCATTAACCTGCTGAACAATGCGGTGAAGTTTACGCACAAAGGTCGTGTGATTGTGCGCGCCTCGGCAGACCTGAGCAAATCAGCTGAAGATACAGATGAAAAGAGCACCGGCCTACAACTCAAGTTTGAGGTAGAAGATTCTGGTGATGGAATCGCGCCCGAAGAAGTCGGCACTATTTTTGAAGCCTTTACCCAGTCACAAACGGGTCGCCAGTCTCAAGAAGGGACCGGACTCGGTCTTCCTATCAGCCGTCAATTTGTACAGCTGATGGGTGGAGATATCTCCGTTCAGTCGCGGCTGCAGCAGGGCACCGTATTCTCATTTGATATTTTGGCCCAGCTGACCGACTCAAAGCACGTGACCAGTGCTCAAAAGCTCAACTCAGTGACTCACTTAGCACCCAGTCAACCGAGCTATCGAGTCCTGATTGTAGATGACAAGCCGATCAATCGCCGCCTGCTGGTCGAACTGCTAAGCCCAGTTGGATTCACACTCAAAGAAGCTGCTAATGGACAAGAAGCCTTTGACCAGGTAGTTGAGTGGCGGCCGCATTTTATCTGGATGGATATGCGAATGCCCGTAATGGATGGAACAACCGCTACTCAAAAGATCAGGGCTCACTATCGAAAGCAATCTCGGATACAGGCGATCGCCCCAGAGCCAAAAATCGTCGCACTTACAGCAAGTAGCTTTGAAGAGGAGCGGGCTGAAATTTTGGCAGCGGGCTGTGACGACTTCATGCGAAAACCGTTCCGAGAGCAGGATATTTTCGCAAAACTAAGCGAATACCTCGGCGCTCAGTTTATCTCTGAAGAACCTGATAATACTGACGACACCAGCGCTATCAACCGACAACCTAGCTTTGACTTGCAGCCAGAGTCTCTTGCTGTAATGCCTGCCCAGTGGATAGAGCAGCTAGCAACAGCGGCCCTAGAAGGACGAAACCACAGTCTGCATGAGCTTATAAATCAAGTTCCCAATGACCACATCGACCTGGCACACGCACTGAAGCATCTAGTGGAAAACTTTGAGTACGAAACACTTCTAGATCTAGCTGAACCATTGCCTCAGACCTAGCAGATACGTCAGTTCTTCTACACCGCCTCACTTTTGTTCTTTGTTGCCTTGTACGTCTTGGCTCACGATGAGAAACCATGTCAGATTTACTTATTGTTGATGACACACCTAACAATCTTCGTCTGCTGATGGATCTGATGGTTGATCAGGGCTACGACGTCCGGACTGCAACCAACGGAAAAATGGCACTGAGGTCTGCTCAAGCCTCAATCCCTGACCTAATTTTGCTAGACATCAACATGCCTAACATGGATGGCTATGAAGTTTGTCAGCAGCTGAAGGCAAACCCTAAAACGCAGCTCGTCCCAGTGATCTTTCTCAGCGCGCTGAGTGAGGTTTTAGATAAGGTAAAAGCCTTTGAAGTGGGCGGCATCGATTACGTCACCAAGCCTTTTCAAGTAGAAGAAGTGCTGGTGCGCGTGAAAACTCAGCTAACGCTGTGCCAAATGAAGCGGCAGCTTGAGCAAACGATAGAAGTTCAATCTACTGAGCTTGACCGGGCTCAGCTACAGCTAATTCAAAGTGAAAAAATGGCTTCTTTGGGCAATATGGTTGCCGGGGTAGCCCACGAGCTAAATAATCCCATCGGATTCCTTAGCGGCAGCGTTCGCAACGCTCAGACCTATATTAAAGATCTGTTTGGTCATATCGATCTTTATGAGGAGCTTTGTCCTGATTCACCTAAAGCCATTCAAGAAGACGCGGAAGATATCGACCTTGATTTCCTTCGAGAAGATATCCCCAAGCTGCTGGATTCAATGAACGGTGCCATGGTGCGAATGAGAAACATCAGCACCAGCTTGCGTGTATTCTCCCGCGCGGATACCGACGAAAAGACCAGCGCTGACTTACACGAAAGCCTTGACAGTACTTTGTTGATCTTAAAGTATCGGCTAAAGGCAAATGACAACAGACCGGATATTGACATTGTCAGAGACTATGGTGAGCTGTCACCGGTTCAGTGCTTTCCAGGTCAGCTCAATCAGGTATTTATGAACATCTTGGCCAATGCCATCGATATGTTCGATGAGGTCGCTCAGAGCGCGGCTTTAGATGGATTGAAGCCGCAGCCGCAAGCTATCACCATCCAAACCCGCACGCTCACTGAGCAAAGCGCTATTGAAATTCTTATCCGGGACAATGGCAAGGGCATGAGTGAAGCGGTAAGGTCTAGAATTTTTGACCGTCTCTACACAACTAAAGGCGTTGGGAAAGGCACTGGGCTAGGGTTGGCTATATCGCAACAGATTGTTGTCGAGGCCCATGATGGTGAAATTACTGTTTCCTCGGAGCTAGGGCAGGGCAGCGAGTTTTGCATTCGATTGCCGTCAATAGGTGAAATTTCAAGATGATTAATTTCACTGGCAGCGATCGCACACCCCTCTTATCGTCACCTCATAGCTCTCCACCGTCAGCCCAGCTCTGAGCTGCTCAGTTTCTACCTGCTGAAACTGCTCCCAGGCCACATCTTCAATCGCACCGCAGCTATTGCAGCGAAAGTGGTGATGCAAACCAACATTTGCATCGTATCGGCACACACCTTCTTCTATACGTACATCTCGAATGAGCCCTACGCCTCGCAGCGCCTGAAGCGAGCTGTACAGCGTCGCCTGCGAAGCCGTCGGTGCGTCCTTGTTTAAATCCTTCAAAAGCTGCTCAGCCGTGGGATGATCTTCGCGGCCCAGCAAGTTGGCATATACAGCAAAGCGCTGGGGGGTCACCCGTAGCTTTTTTGACTTCAGGGTTTCGATAATTTCTGCTGTTGTGTGTGACATCGTTCACCTTCAAAACCGACAGATGGGATTTAGCCCCCGAACGTCCAAGCCCGCTTTGGCAACGAAAGCCTTTGGTCGCTGAAACCAATGTAACATTTGCTTATCAGGATGACACCTGTATTAAATCAATTCTTAAACTGACTTGATTCTTTCACTTGTTATTTTCCTAAATAAGAACTATTCTGAGATAGAGCGAAGTAAGTCCACGTGAGCGCATCAAGCTTACAGATAGACTTATCCTCAGAAGATAGCCAATTAGGAGACACTTTATGCCTGTTATCACAAAAGCGCCCGACGTTACTTTTAAGACTCGCGTGCGTGATGAGTCCGTTGAAGGGCCAAACCCCTACCGCTGGGAAGACAAAACCACTCAAGACATCTTCGGTGGCAAAAAAATTGTCCTGTTCTCCTTGCCTGGCGCTTTTACCCCTACTTGCTCTTCCAACCACCTGCCTCGCTACGAAGCACTTTTTGAAGAGTTCAAGGCGCAAGGCGTTGACGAAATTTACTGTATCTCTGTGAACGATGCATTTGTGATGTTCCAGTGGGGCAAACAGCAAGATGTGAAAAACATCAAGCTTCTGCCAGACGGCAACGGCGACTTCACTCGCAAAATGGGTATGTTAGTCGAAAAAACCAATATCGGCTTTGGCATGCGCTCTTGGCGCTACTCTGCGCTCATCAACGATCTCAACATCGAGAAAACCTTCATTGAGCCTGACTTTGGCGACAACTGCCCAACAGACCCGTTTGAAGTTTCCGATGCAGATACAATGCTCGCTTACCTGAAGGGTCAAGACGCGCCTGGTGTCTCTGAACCTGTTAAAGCATTTGTCGGCTAGTGACAATACTGTGGGGGCGTAGATACTACGCTCCTACCAGCTTTCTATTTCTTACTCTCCTCCGGTGACCTCATGAAACTCTCTAGTGCCAACATCGAAAACCATTTAGATACTGTGTACGACGCGGTTGTCGTCGGTGGCGGTATGGGTGGACTCTCAGCAGCTATCTATCTGGCGCGTTACGGCCTCAAGTGCCTGGTGATTGAAAAAGGCAGAGGGCGATCGCTATGGATGCAAGAAACTCGCAACTACCTAGGGTTTGATCCAGAAACACCGGGCCGTCATATTTTGACGCACGGGACAAAGCAAGCACTGGAGTGGGGCGCAGACCATCTTCGAGCATTTGTAGAAAATGTCACCGATGAAGGCGAGACCTTTGCGATTGAAGTAAAGGTTGGGAAGAAAAACAGCAAGACTTACACGCTGCGCAGCAAGTATGTCATCGCGGCCTCTGGGGTTATCGATGTATTGCCTAAGCTAGACGATATGCAGAATGTGTACGACTATGCAGGCTACACGCTGCATGTGTGCATGATTTGTGATGGCTACGATATGTGGGATCGAAAGGCCGTGCTTATTGCTGGCAAAGAAGCGCAGATTAATGCCGCTTTTGTAATGAACTGGTTTACACCGTACATTTCGGTGCTGACCGATGGAAAATATCCTGTGAGCGAAGCGATGAAGCAAAAGCTCGCAGAACACGGCTATCCGCTTTACGAATCGCCAATTACTCGCTTTGAAGGTGAAAACCACAAGATGAGCGGCATCACCTTAGCGGATGGCACTACTGTGGAAGCGACTACTGGCCTCATCAGCATGGGCTCGATTTATCACAATCAATATCTCAAGGGCATCGAGAAGCTGACCTGGGATGGTGAAAACCTCATCACCAATGACATGACGCAAACCACCCATGAGCGTATATTTGCGATTGGAGACCTCAAGCAAGGGCTCAATCAGGTGACTATTGCCGTTGCTGATGGCACTAAGGCTGCCACTCAAATCTGGCGAAATATTCGCCGAGCGAGTGAGCCCAGAAAGTGGGAAGAAAACGTAGTCAAGGTTCCTGCGACGGTAGGTTCTTAGCATTTTTCTCAAAAGTTCTCACAGGCCAGTTGGAGCATCTGCTGAAGAGATTTGATTGAGATTATTTGATTGAGATCATTTGCTTTCAATAAGAAAAGGACTCGCGATTGGAAAGGATCCGAGTCCTTTTTCTTATTGAAAGTCGTAACAACCCACCTATCAACAGCGATAATAAAAGCATTTACAAGCAGTTGGGTTTACATGCTAACGATGTAAACCCAACTGCGAATGCTGCAACAAAGACCTACCGCCCGAGTCAGTCGCCTCCTGATATTTTTCAAATGTATTCAACGCCTTACCGAGCGCCCTGGCCTTTAAGCAACGGCTTTTTGATGACGCTCTACGCAGGCCTTAGAGCCAGCGATCAATGGGAAACAACCCTAGCTGAGTCAGAACCTGACTTCCAGGAGAAAGTATTTACCGGGGCCCAAGGGGTACCTATATTCGGTCTCGTTGCGATTCCACCGAATCCTATCGGCACCATCATTGGCACCTACGGAATCACTGGCGATTTGAACGATCAGTGGTTTCTGCGGATTATGGCGCGTAAGGCGTATGCGCAAGGGTATGCAGTTGTTATTTTTGACTGGCGGGCCCATGGGGAAACGGCAAAGCTGTCGCCTACGCTAACTTCGGACGGCTTGTACGAGGGGGAGGACTTTGTGCGCATTGCGGCGGCGGCTAAGGCAATGGGTGCGCCGGCTCCTTTTTGGTTTACGGCCTTTTCACTGGGTGGGCTGCTAGCGCTGTGGGGAGTAAAGGCCGCTCAGGAACTGCCGCAGTGGGGAGCAGATTTGGCGAGTGAGGTAGATGATATTGCTGGGTGCGCAGTGATTTGTCCGGCGTTGGAGTCAATGCGATCGCTCACATACCTCACCCAAGCCCCCCTCGGCAAATACCTCGAAAAAGCCATCACCCGCAAGCTCAAGCAGCTATTAGGTGAACTTCAGCAAGCCCATCCCACCGCCTTCGACCCAGAAGCCGCGAGCCGAGTGCACAGCATCTGGAGCTTCGACCATGAAATGGTCATTTCTCGCCTTGGCTTTGACTCTGTAGAAGCGTATTACAAAGCTACCAGCGGTCTGTATATTCTACCGGAACTAACAAAACCAACCCTTATTTTATACGCCGCAGACGATCCACTTTTTGATCCAGCTTTAGTCGAGGAAATCCAAACCATTTGCGCTATGAATTCAGCAGTTGAACTCATCATGACTCAGCAAGGAGGACATGTAGGCTACATCAGCAGTCGCAGATGCCAAAACCAATACAATGACCCCGATAAATGGTGGGCCTGGAACCGTATTTTCGATTGGTGGCGTACGTTTTAATACAGAAATGAACCAGGATTAGTCTATTCTAAGCATTGGGACGAAAACATCCAACTAACCGCTTTATTTCGACCTTAAATAGCTGATTAAAGGTCGAAATTCGAATATATCTACCCGTTATAAAAAAATCGACCAAAGATGTTTATTAGCAAACGGCTTCTCAGTAAGCTAGGCAATAAAGACTTTCGAGTAGTTATGATCTTTACAAGGTCTATTTTGCATAAAAGTGAGCAAACCGGCTGACCTATTAAATAGGTGCAACTCATTAGCCGTACAGTACCGGCATTAGCTCAGTATTTTTACCAGCATCTACAACTACAAGCATCTACGACAACAGGCCTCTGCGCCTTAGTTCTGCATTTTAGTTCTGCATTTTAATAAGTGAATAAAATCGGCGCCCTCAGCCGATACTCAAATTCTTGATTTATGACAGCAGCCCCTCTATCGGCAAAAGAAACCCTCCGTCTGGCGAAGCTTTACGACTACGGCATTTTAGATACCCTGTCGGAAACGACCTACGACGACATTACCGCTTTGGCAGCTCACATCTGCCAGACACCGACAGCGCTAGTCAGCCTGGTCGATATCAATCGTCAGTGGTTCAAGTCAAGGGTAGGCACCGAGGTCCAAGAAACGCCTCGCTCTATGGCTTTTTGCGCCTACACCATCAAGGGCAAAGAAATCATGCTGGTAGAAGACACTCACCAGGACCCCACCTTCCGCGACAATCCATTGGTCACGGGCCCGCCCTATATTCGCTTCTATGCCGGTGCACCGCTGATCACACCCGATGGCTACGCGCTAGGCTCGCTGTGCGTTCTCGACTATCAGCCCCATCACCTTACCCCAGAGCAACTTCAGGCGCTTCAGGTGCTGAGCCATCAGGTCATTGCGCAAATAGAGCTGAGCTACCAGCGACATCAGCTCAAGCTATCGAACCAGCAGCTTGAGCAGCGGGTCAAAGAACGCACAGCGTCTTTGAGTTCGTCTTTGTATCGGCTGCTGAGAGCGCAGCCACAGCTGCTCAAGCGAGCAGCGGCCTCCCGCCACAATGCCCTACACGACCCGCTGACCAGTTTGCCCAACCGCAGCTACTTTTTGCAGCGGCTGCAGCAGTCGATACAGCTCACCCAGCGCCAGCCTAGCCATCGCTACGCCGTACTATTTGTCGATCTTGATGACTTCAAGCCAATTAACGACACGCTTGGCCACAGTGTGGGCGATCAGCTCCTGGTGCATATTGCCGGACGCATCAAGCAAATGCTGCGCCAAAGCGACCTAGTAGCCCGCATCGGCGGCGACGAATTTGCCGTACTGCTAGACGATATTCCCTCTCAAGAGCATGCGGTGATTGCCGTTAAACGATTGCAAAATCACCTCAAGACGCCCGTACTCATCAAAGAGCACAAAATATCAACGGGTGCCAGCGTTGGCATTACCTTTAGCGATGTGGGCTATCGGCAGCCCGAAGATGCACTACGAGATGCAGACATTGCTATGTACCAAGCCAAAAAGCAGGCCAAACAACGCATTCGGCAACAGCTGAGCCTACAGCTCAAAACCCAGGAGCATCCGTCGCCGATTCTCATTCACGATGAGCTACCGGCAGACAATCAGCAGTTTGCGATTTTTGATGCGGCTATGCAAAGTACGACGCAAGCCCAGCTGACGCTAGAGGCCGAGTTACGGCAAGCCGTTATCAAGAAACAGTTTCGCCTACACTACCAGCCTGTTTTTGACCTAGCGTCACAACAGCTCGAAGGGTTCGAAATGCTGATGCGCTGGCATCGTCCGCAGCGCGGCTGCCTTGACGCAGATGAGTTTATCGAAACCGCTGAAGATATTGGCATTGTGCAGCAGATGAGCGCTCATATCATCGAGCGCGGTTGCGAACAGCTAGCACAGTGGCGACTGCGACCTGCGTGGGCTAATATCACGCTGCATGTCAATCTATCGCTAATGCAAATTCGTCATCCGCCGCTGATGGTTCAGTGGCAAGCGGCGCTCAAACAATATAAAGTTCCGGCATCGGCTATTCATCTAGAAATTTCTGAGCAGGTTTTGCTCAGTGATGACCCTACCCTTACCAACGTGCTCACTCAGCTCAAGAGCGCTGGATTTAAGCTCTGCGTCGATGACTTTGGCAAGGGACATTCTTCGCTGAGTCGGTTGCATCAGCTAGCGGTGGATTCTATCAAGGTCGATCGCGCTTTTGTAAGAGAACTCGGCAGTCAGCAGGGATTGGATGTGGCGAAGACTATCGTTGACTTTGGCCGGAGCGCTAGTATCACTGTGATTGCAGAGGGCATTGAAACTCACGAGCAAATGACGACATTGCTGGCGTTGGGCTGTCAACAGGTTCAGGGCTTTTGGCTCGCTGATGTACTGCCTGCGACAGATATTGACCGATTGGCTGCTGCATGACGTAGGTTCTAGAGCTTTAACATTGTGCGTGTAGACGATGTTTAAATTATCAGGGGCTTGTCGCCTATTTGCGCCATCGGCAACTATTCATCCATAAGACTCAAGCCTTTCGGCGCGGGCTATACCCAATCGGGGAGCATATAATCACCTGATTAGCATTGTGACCTAGATACGAACGGCATTCCCGGTAACGACGATGCCGCCCATCTTTGGCACAGTAACCGTAATTCGACTAGGACGGCCCATCGCGTCTCCTTGTTTAATGAGGAAAGTGGTCGGGGTAGGCACAATGTTGTCTTCTCTGAGGTAGCCCCCAAGCGCAGCAGCGGCAGCACCCGTTGCCGGGTCTTCTACCACACCCCCTACGGGGAAAGGATTGCGCGAATGAAATAGGTGGTCGCTCTCTTGCCATATCAGCTGAAGGGTCGTCAGATTGTGGTTCAACATGAGCGCTTTTAGCCGATCAATATCGTAGTCTAGTGACGCCAGCCGAGTTTCTTTGGTAACAGCCAGTACTAGGTGATACGCCCCAGCGTAGGCGATCGCAGGGAGAATCGAAGTGTCTAGCTCACTGGCCTGCCAGTGCAAGGAAGAGAGCACTTCAGCTACAACATTGTCGGCAGCGAGTGAGTAATGGGGTTCTACCGAGGTCAAAGAGGCTGTGCGCAGTCCATTTTCAGTCTTTGTCGTAACGGGCACCCTGCCGACTGTGGTAGATAGCTCGTAGGTGCCGTCACCATCTGTTTCTCCTAGCTTGACACCTGTTGCAATGGTGGCGTGGCCACAGAAGGAAACTTCTCCTTCCGGACTGTAGTAGCGAATGGTGCGATCTCTGCCTACCCTGGGCGCGACAAACGCTGTTTCTGAAAAGCCTACCTCGGCGGCAATCCGTTGCATCTCATCAGGGGCCGGAAGTGCCTCTCCAATCCAAACGCCAGCAGGATTTCCGCCAGCAGGGTCAAGTGTGAAAGCAGAGAGACGGCTGAGCGTTCCAGATGTCATAGTTTTCACTTTGGGAAAGTTTTATTGCTCAAGCGCAACTCTTATAGTTTTACCTTTTCTCTCGCTAGCTTAAAATTTAGACAATCGATTATCTAGATTCAAATGATCAATAATGCGCTAATACAGGTGACGTGATCTTATTGAGAAATTTATTCTGAGGCATAAACGTTGAGCGCCACCGACTGATAGGTACATATCGTACAAACCAGATCCTGACCAAAGCAGTCCGAGTACCAGCCAATGTTAGGCAGCAAACGATGTATCGACCTCTGCCACCATTACTAAATCTCGTTGCGCGTCGCTACCTAATTG
>JBHJIY010000247.1:0-3923 GCA_050042985.1 Phormidesmis sp.
CGGCGAAATTTGCGAAGTAGGCGCAGACCCGCGTACCAACATGGTCGCCAAAATCGTCTACACCGAGGGCGAAGGCTACAGCCGCGAAAGCAAACCCGGCGAACTACGCGAAATCGGTCGCCCCGTCCCCATCCTCGAACAAATCGCCATCGTCGACACGCCTGGCACCAATAGCCCACTGAATCGACATGAGGATATCACCAAGGAATTTATTCCAAATAGTGACCTTGTCGTCTTCGTCTTCTTTTCTAAAAACCCCTACACCAACACAGCTTGGTCTCTCGTTGATTTTGCCAATCAAGAGTGGAAAAAGCCCGTTATCTTCGTTCTCCAGCAGGCTGACTTAGCCGACGAAAGAGAGCTAGAAGCCTCCCGACAATATATTTACCAGGAAGCGCAGCAGCGACAAATTGAGTCGCCCCAGGTCTTTGCCACCTCAGCAAAGCTGGCCATCAGCGAACAAGATGGCGAGGACAACGGCGGCTTCGTACCCATTCAGGACTTTGTACGCAACACCATTACCGGCGGGCAGGGCTATCGGCTAAAACTCACGTCGAACATCGGTGCGGCAGAGCAAATTGTGGAACGGCTGGGCCAAGATATGCAGCTAATTCAGCAGCAGCTAAAGGCCGATGAAGCAGTAGTAGCAAAGATACGCGATCGCCTTGGCCAGGGCGAAACCCAATCGCGCTACGAAGTCGATACCCTCGTTGAACGGCTCATGGCCCAATACGAGCGCACCACCTACCAAATCAAAAGTGAATTCCGTGAAGGGCTCTCTCTATTCACGCTCGCCAAGCGCTCCTTCTTCTCCATGTTCAACCGGCAGCAGCGCATCGAAACCTGGATCGAAGAGCTAAAACAAAGGGCCCAAAACGATCTAGAAGCCTCTCTCGATACCACCTCGAAGGAAGGCGCAAAACGTTTTCTAGACGGCATTCAGCTCTTAATCAAAGAACTGCTGGCCGAGCTGACGCTACTGCAGAACAACAGCCTTCGCCAAACAGAAGTATCCTTGCCACTCCTGGAATATCGCTATGAAGTGATCGAAGGCGTAAAAGCCAAAGTTGTCGATTTGCTAAACGACAAAACCTTCATCAACTCCTTAGCAGACAATGCCGAGAGCGTAGGGCCGGGTGTTGCGAGCGGTAGCATTATCGCCGTTATTAGCGGCATCGTCGTTAGGGTCGCCTCTCTGTTCATTATTGATGTCATTGCCACTGCCTTCTTGGGGCTGGGTGTTTTGTGGGCTGGCGGCACGCTAGTATCCAAGCGTCGTAGCCTGATCAAAAAGCTAGAGACTGAGCTGGATCGCAATCGCGATACCTTCGAGTTCACCGTTTCCCAGCAGCTCAACGACCGGCTACAAGGCATCTACGACGAAATCTCCGTCAGCTTTGGCGAACTGTACAAATACGTCGATCAAGAACGCGCCAACATTGCACCCCTAGCAGAACAGTTTGACCAAGTGCAACAGACAACCCAGAGCCTATCCACAGAGATTCGCCAGCTCTAAGCTGTTGATTCGCGCACTCGCTGGGTCTATCACTGGCCTATCACCGGCCGATTTATCTTGATGAATAGCATCTCCTTTTGGCGATGACTCTCTCCTTTTGGGGATTCTAAAAGCAGCCGCGCTACCGGGCGTGATGGCTGTACACAGAAAATGCGGTTGATTATAGATGACAGGGTGCGCGGGGTCTTCTGAGTTTGTTCTGATTGTTGACGATACGCCTACCAATATTTCGGTATTAGCCCAAACGCTAAAACAGGCAGGTCTATCTGTTCGAATCGCCAATGATGGCCTTAGTGCGCTGACGCAGGTGCGTAAAGCTCGCCCGTCGCTGATACTGCTAGATGTGCAAATGCCTGGAATAGATGGGTTTGAAACCTGTCGTCGGCTCAAGGCAGACCAGGACACCAGCCAAATTCCGGTTATTTTTATGACGGCACTCTCGGATAAAGCAAGCCGAGTAGAGGGTCTGTCGTTGGGCGCGGTAGACTACATCGCCAAACCCTTTGAACAGGCAGAAGTGCTGGCACGGGTCAACATTCACCTCCGGCTAAAGCAGCTTACCGATCAGCTAGAAGCACAGGTGGAGGAGCGATCGCAAGCCCTTCATCAGACCCAAACGCAGCTCATAGAGCAAGAGAAACTAGCCGCCCTGGGTCAGCTAATGGCCGGCGTCGCTCACGAAATCAACAATCCCATGACCTGCATCGCCAACAACATTGGCCCTGCCCATGAGTATGTACAAGACCTGAGCGAGCTAATTGCGCTCTACCAAATCCACCTCACGACACCAGCACCCGACATCCAGGAGATGTGGGAGAATTGCGATATCGAGTTTGCCCTCGAAGACCTGCCCAAGCTGCTCAACTCAATGGAGCTAAGCATTGATCGCATTAAAGATCTCTCTATCTCTCTACGTAACTTTGCCAGAGGAGAAAGCGCTGAACGCGTCAACTTCGACATTCACCATGGACTCGACAGCACGCTGGTGATTTTAGGCCATCGGCTCAAGTCAGCAAATGCCAAGGCCACCATCAATGTTATGAAGTACTACAGCGAGCTACCGCCGGTGCGCTGCTTCCCTTCGGCAATGAACCAAGTATTTATGAATATATTGGCCAATGCCCTCGACGCACTTGAAGAAACCGGCGAGCCCACGATTACAATCACAACGCGCCCAGTCACCAAAGAAGACACGACCTGGATTTGTATTGAAATTACAGACAATGGTCCTGGCATGACAGAAGCCACTCGAGAGCATTTATTTGAGCCGCTTTTTACCACAAAGCCCGTCGATAAGGGCACAGGCCTAGGCCTCTCGATTAGTCACGAAATTGTTGAAAAAAGGCATAGTGGCCAGCTAAGCTGCGAGTCTGCACCGGGCGAGGGATGCCGGTTTATTGTGATGCTGCCAGTAGAGTAAATGTATGTATCCTAACTGTATGTAGCAAAGTACGTTTATCAGGCGATATCATGAAAACCTGTTCATTCAGGTTGGGCATAAGGAATTGCCTAGGGAGTCTGCTATCTTGCAGCGCTACACCATTCGCTTAGCAAAGGAAACAGATATTGACGCTTTGCCTGGGGTAGAGCGCACCGCCGCGAAGCGTTTTTTACCTTATTTAGAGCAGTTGGAAATTTCAGCAGAGCTGCTAGAAGGCCTGACGCCAGTTCATTTTTTGCGGCGATCGCAGCGCGAACAGCGGCTCTGGGTCGCCATACCTGAAGGCGACCCCAGCGGCAAACTCAAGTCCCAACCCGTCGGTTTTGTTGTCACCAAACTCTTGCACAGCAGCAGCTTTGTAGTAGAGCTCAGCGTACATCCCGACTACGGTCGATGCGGGATTGGCTCTGCACTAATAGAAGCTTGCTGTGTGGGAGCGCTTTCTAGAGGGGCGCGGCAGGTGATGCTCACCACTTTTCGCTACGTACCTTGGAATATTCCTTTCTATCAGCGTCTAGGCTTTCGGCAAGTGAGCGCCGAGCAATGGTCCCCCGAAATTGCGGCCATTGTGCAGCACGAGGCTCGCTACGGCTTTGCCAAAGAGCACAGAGTAGTGATGATGCGACCCGCGAGACGACCTCTAGCCTCCGCAGACTTTTTACCTAGCCGCGCGCCCGCTAGTCATACTTCGGCTGAGCGACTTTTATCTGAGTGCGATCGCCATGATTGACGCCCAGCAAGTCAAAGCGAAAGCGATCGCACTCGGATTCCACCAAGTCGGCATCGCCGCCATCGAACCCACACCTTCCGAACGAGAGCAAGCATCCAAAGCCGCCCTCAACCGCTGGCTAGGCCAAGGATTCCAAGCCGACATGGACTGGATGAAAAGCCCCAGAAGACAGAACGTACGAGAAATATTGCCCGATGCCAAATCCATGATTTGCGTCGCGCTCAACTACTACACAG
>JBHJIY010000248.1:0-4494 GCA_050042985.1 Phormidesmis sp.
TACGTATAAACCGACACATCAAATAGCGTCATATATGCGTATCAAAACACTCCTTGCTTTTGCGGCTCTCTCTAGTCTCTTCGCAGCGGTCCCAGCCAATGCCGCTACCTACACCTTCGACGGAGATAACCTAGGCGGCAACAAAACAGTAGGTGACCATACAAATATCACCACCACTTACAACACCAGCACAGACCTCTTCACTTGGTCTTCCACCTTTACTGATAATGGCAACGGACCCTTGGCAGAAGGCGCGTGGCTAGTCATTAGCGATGGCGAAAACCCAAAGAAAAACGCTGACGAGTACGCGATCTTCTATCTTGATGGTACGCAGAACACAGTTTCCATCTACAACTACAACGGAGCGAACAGCGCCAACAGCTATCAATCTGAGACATTCCTAGCCTCAACGACACTAGATGTCACTAACAGTGGGAACTCTCGGACATTTGAATTCTCTTTCGATGCGACAGATCTTAACGACGATATTCACGGATTGTTTGGCAGTGAGTGGAAGGGCATTACCTTCGATGAAAGCATTGGCATTTGGTTCCATGGGGCTGGCAATCTCTCCACAAGCTACGATACGGACGGCAGTCTGCTAACGTTCTCTCCTACCGCTACCGGATGGTACGACACCAAGAATAAAACAACCACTGCCGTCCCAGAACCTGCCAGCCTTGTAGCAATTGGCCTCTTCGCCGTGGGCGCAGCAACTAAGCTCCGCAAGCGGAACTAAGCGCCAATCGAGAGTTTTGAGATGTTTGTGTAAGTTGCTCCATGCAGTCAAATGCATTCACTATTAAGCCCCAATGCTGCGTTGCAGCATTGGGGCTTTTCTTCGGCTAGGTTCCCGGCGAAGAGCTTAATGTGATACGCCCCTACAACAACGCGATTTCCTAGCTCCAATCTTCTCCCTTTTTCAGCCAGGTCGGCTTAAATATCCCTTCGCCTTGTTCATGAATTTGTCGGGTCTTTTCAAAAAGTTCTGCTTCCGTCAGTCCTAGTTTTGTCAGCATTTTATCCAAATCGCTATGAATATCGCGAGCCCCCTGAAAGCCGTCGTAGCGAATACGTAAGCGCGCGAGTTCGGCCAGAGTCAGGTCATCTGGTGGCCCGGTCATAATCGAATTGAGGGTGTCGCGGTCTTTTCGGTATTGAGGATGTAAGTAGTCTTTGGTGCTTTGGGTATCTGTCATGGGTCTTTTTGGCGCTAGTGGTCAGGCTATCGATGGTTAACTTATTTCTGGCTCGGGCAATACCACAGTCAATCACCGCATAACGCTTCAGCATGATGACGAATGTGATCTTCCATAAAAGTCGAAATGAAATAGTAACTGTGGTCGTATCCGGGCTGGTAGCGTAAGTTCAAGGCCTGTCCGTTCTCTCTACAGGCCACTGCGAACTGCTCTGGCAGCAGCTGACCGTCTGCCAAAAACTGATCGGCCTCTCCTTGATCGATCAAAATTACGCCGTCGATTTTGTTCCCCTGCTTGATTAATTCAGTTGCATCATAAACGGCCCAAGTTGTTTCATCCGATCCTAAGTAACCGATAAAGGCTTTTTTGCCCCACGCACACTCAGAAGGAGCCGCAATAGGGGCAAAAGCCGAGATCGAAGCATACTTATCCGGATTGTGGAGTCCGCAGATGAGCGCACCATGGCCACCCATGGAGTGACCCATAATGCCAGCAAGATCGCCTTTAATGTCAAAGTTCTGTTGTATTAGCGCTGGCAATTCCACCGTCACATAGTCGTACATGTTGTAGTGGCTATCCCAAGGCGGTTCGATAGCATTCACATAAAAGCCGGCTCCTGTGCCAAAGTCCCAGCTTTTATCTTCACCTGGAAGATTCACACCGCGCGGACTTGTATCGGGCGCAACCAGCATCAGGCCATGCTCAGCCGCATAGCGCTGGGCGTTCGCTTTCTCGGTGAAGTTTTTCTCGGTGCAGGTCAGTCCGGAGAGGTAGTAGAGCACTGGCACTGGCTTCTCCTCGGCTTGAGGCGGCACATACACAGCCAGGTTCATGTCGCAGGCACAGGCTTCAGAACGATGGCTATAAAACCGGCTGGTGCCGCCAAAGTGTTTGTTACGAGACTTCTCGGTCAGGGCCATTTGGTTTTCCAATTTTATTCAATCGGGCTTTCAGTCGAGCTTTCAATCGTACAGAACAACACTTCGAATAGATTCTCCGCGATGCATGAGCTCAAAGGCCTCGTTGATCTCTTCGAGCGGCATGGTGTGAGTAATCAGGTCGTCGATATTGATTTTGCCATCCATGTACCAGTCCACAATTTTGGGCACATCGGTACGGCCTCTAGCCCCGCCAAAGGCGCTACCTTTCCAAACTCGGCCTGTCACCAGCTGAAAGGGTCGGGTGCTAATTTCTGCGCCCGCTTCAGCCACACCGATGATGGTGCACACACCCCAGCCTTTGTGGCAGCACTCTAGCGCCTGACGCATCACGGTCGTATTGCCAATGCACTCAAAGGAATAGTCTGCACCACCGCCGGTTAGCTCGACCAGGTGCCCCACGATATCGCCTTCTATTTCCTTGGGGTTTACGAAGTGGGTCATGCCGAATTTTTCTGCGATCGCCCGCTTCTCCGGATTAAGATCCACCCCCACAATTTTGTCCGCGCCCACCATCTTCGCGCCCTGAATCACATTCAGCCCAATACCCCCAAGGCCAAACACCACCACATTCGCCCCAGCTTCTACCTTGGCGGTAAATAGCACCGCACCAATGCCTGTTGTCACCCCACAGCCGATGTAGCAAACCTTATCGAAAGGCGCATCTGAGCGAATTTTCGCCAGCGAAATCTCTGGGACTACCGTGTAGTTAGCAAAGGTAGACGTACCCATGTAGTGATAAATCGGCTTGCCGTTGAAAGAAAATCGACTTGTGCCATCTGGCATCACCCCCTTACCTTGGGTCGCTCTTACGGCCTGGCAGAGGTTTGTCTTTTGGCTCAGGCAGTACGCACACTCTCGGCACTCCGCCGTGTACAGCGGAATCACATGGTCACCGGGCTGCAAGCTTTTTACCCCTGGCCCTATCTCGCGCACAATTCCGGCACCTTCGTGCCCCAATATCGACGGAAAAATACCTTCAGAATCCTTACCCGAAAGTGTATAAGCATCGGTATGGCAAATGCCTGTGGCTTTGATCTCAACTAATACCTCACCTGTGCGAGGACCGGCTAACTGCACAGTCTCTATACTCAAGGGCTTGTTCGCTTCAAATGCTACCGCTGCCTTAACATCCATAGATCAACGCTGCCGCTTCGTTTCAACTTGAGTATTTTATCGGTGAAGTTGGCGAGTGTGCGCCAGACTGCCCGCCTTCTAACATTAAGTAATACGCTATTTAGTCTACTTGTATGAAAACAAACGGATTTACCTCAGTATTTATACGACATTAATGAGAGATTGTATCGCATGTATCTTTCATGAGCCGTTGTCTCTTTTCTGTTTTGCTGCCTGCAACCACATCAATTTTGTTGTTTCAATTTGCCAGCAATACTATTGCACAGCAGCCGATTCCTCCGGTCCGGCAGGCGATGGACGTACTCAATGGAGATAGCTGTGATAGAGCAACAGAGCTTACCTACCAATCACGACAGCTGCAATCGCCCAGCGGCAATACCACCGTCCACTTTGAAGGCACATTGCTCAAAATCGTCAACAATCCTAGTCAAGTCATCAGCGAAAGCGGCTTTTGCCATGCCAGCAGGACGCAAACCTTAAGCAATGACATGATTGTCGCCAACCAAGGTAGCGCTCAAAGATTTAGCGAAAATCCCTACACTGACGGCTACCTGGTGGAGACCCCACTATCCTTCTCTCCTGATGAACGATACATCGCCGCAGAGATCGCCATTGTTTATAGCGGGCTGCATATTTCTAATGCGATCGCTGCTTTCGACACCACCACCGGCGAAATCATCCGCACACCCAACATCTGCGAAGACGCGGCTGCCTCAGATATGGACTCCGTGGGTTACGTCGGCTTTCTTTCCGCCACCGAAATGGTCGTAGAATGCCAGTTCGCCGGGCGTAGAAGCCCCATACCCAATCGCTTTGAAGTGGTCACCCTACCCAGCGGTAGCATTCGCACGCTGGAGGGTCTTCCCCATAACACTGCCAGCTATGGCACCTCCGTCAGCGAATTTGAAATCACTCAAGTTCAGAGGTTTTGACCCGGTCACGCTCTACCTTCATCAAATCTGTCCGAAATCGACAGCCAAACTCCAGTAGTAATAGTCACAGACGTCCGTTGGCAGCACAGTGGGAACGATACCAATGTATGCCTCGCGGCATCTAGCAAACGGGCTTAGGCATCCGTCGAAAGGACACGTCACTATGCGAAATACAACAGTCTCTGCGTTCATTTGTCTACTGACGTTGGGGTGGATGCGTCCGGCAAGTGCGCAGGTGATGCCCCCTCAGGCGATGCTCGATGCGCTCGGCGCTAATTGCGATCGCGC
>JBHJIY010000249.1:0-11582 GCA_050042985.1 Phormidesmis sp.
GCGAGTAGTGTAGGGATCATCAACACGCCGAACCAACCTACATAGAGGCGGTTGTCGGTGCTGGTAACCCACTGACAAAACTGCTCCCACAAAGAAGCGCTTTCGCGCTGCTGTAGAGTAGTAGTCATTGTTATTATTCCGAGTAATTAGGTACGAATTTCGCTCTCAACTCCAGTTATTCAAAAGAAATGAACTTTCGTTTCGAGCTGTTAATAATGTAGCGAATGTTGCGCAGAAAAACACAGAGCTTAACAATTGATTCAGGATTGAGTTTGTTCCCTACATCTTTCCTATTTCCTACAGTCACCACAGAATCACCATGCGTCGGTTTTCTACCTTGCTTCTCATTGCCATTGTGCTGGGCGGGCTCTTTCGCCTAACGAATCTGAGTGGCAAGGTGTACTGGCACGATGAAACCTACACAGCGCTGTATGCCACGGGTCATGGCAATGCAGAAGCCGCCGAGCTTGTATTCGACGCTCAGCTGAAAACAGCAGGCGACATTATGCAGATGCAAACTGCCGTTGCCGACCGAGGCATTGGGGAAACAGCTCGGCAGCTCGCCGAAAATGACGCACAGCATCCGCCGCTGTACTATGTGATGACTCGGCTCGTGCTGTATGTACTGCCAAATACGGTGGTAGCGAGTCGGCTGGTGGCTGCGCTCGCAGGCCTCCTCCTCATCCCTGCCACCTACTGGCTCGCCCAAGAACTCTTCGACCAATCCCTACCCGCCACACTCAGCGCTGCCATCGTCGCAGTTTCGCCCTTTCAATACCTCTACGCACAAGAAGCGAGAGAGTACAGTCTGTGGGCACTTACCTCTATTGTTGCTAGCGCGGCTCTGCTCAGAGCGCTCAAAAGCAATCGTCTTAGCGGTTGGTTGCTCTACAGTCTGTCTATTGTTATTGGCCTCTATGGCTGCATACTCACCGCTTTGGTTATTGCGAGTCACGGACTGTATGTGCTGTGGTACACCCTTGTAAGACAAGCAGAGACAAGACAAACAGAGACAAAACAAATAGATGCTCGTGTTTCTCACAGACGTTGGCCCATCTTTCGCAACTTCGCACTGAGCAGTCTTGTCAGTTTGCTGCTGTTCTTTCCTTGGGGACGACTGATTACCCAGACGCATACGGCTAAGGTTAGCTGGACTGCGATCGCGATGCCCTTCCCTTCCCTCGCCAAGATTTGGGCTGGCAATCTCACCCGCCTCTTCTTCGATCTCAACCTCGACAATACAGACCCACTCATTTACAGCGCAATTCCTGTACTGCTATCGCTGGCGCTGATTGGCTACGCATTGGTGTGGAGTATCCGCAACATGCCACGCCCAGCCTTCGTATTTATTACCCTTCTCGGCGGCGTTACCCTACTCACCTTTGTAGGCCCTGACTTGCTCATAGGCGGACGGCGCTCTAGCGTAAGCCGCTATCTCATTCCTACCTATCTCAGCTTGCAGCTGATAGTCGCCTACTGCCTTAGTCAACAGCTCGCCAGGCCAGGCTCACGCACCTTGGGAAAAGCCGCCACGACTACCCTCCTAGTCGCTGGCATCATCTCTTGCACCTTCAGCATTTCAGCCGATACCTGGTGGCACAAAAAGAACAGCCATCACAATCCAGAAGTTGCCCGCATTATCAGCCAAGCGCCGGGCTCACTGCTCATTAGCAGTGACAACAATGCCAACCTCGGCGAACTGTTCTCCCTTGGCCATCGTTTAGCACCCGACCAGGCCTTGCTCATTTTCACTGAGCCTAATCTCCCAGCCATTCCGCAGACAGCGGATACTCTCTTCTTATTCAATGTTTCCAAACAGTCTAGAGAAAAATTAGAACAAAGCTACGAGGTGACACCGGCTTTTGCGGAAGGACGACTCTGGAAAATGGAACCTAAAAGTTGAACCCCCAAAAATCAACTTAAAAGTCAAAGTAGATAAAAGGTGATGCCATATCTGGTGCGAGCACCCAAGCCAAGAAGAAGCACAGCGGCAGGAGCAGCATCTTAATCGGCCAGCTGATTTGGAGCTTGAGACCGCGCTGCATCGCATAGGCAACGCCCATAGAACCCATCAGTGCGCTCAGTAACAGCACAATTTGGGGGCGGCTCAGCCCGCTAGAGTCAAGATACACCTTCTGGGCAAACTGCACGTCGGCGCTGTGGCCAAACAGATGACTCATCGCCAAGCTGGCATCAGTGAGATTTGGCAGACGGAAGAAAATCCAGCTGAAGAACACCGTGAACTGCGTCACGCCCCAGGCAAAAACGATGCCGGGAATACTCTCCCAAAACTTCTCTAGCGCCGCTGACTTTTCACTGGCAACCACACTCAGCCGGTGCGCGATCAAAGCCAGGCCGTGAATGGCACCCCATACAATAAAGCCCCAGCGATCGCCGTGCCACACCCCGGCAATCAGCATCACCACGATTAGATTGACACAGGTACGCGTCAGGCTCCGCCGAGAGCCACCGAGCGGGAAATACAAATAGTTACGCAGCCACTCGCCCAGCGTCATATGCCAACGCCGCCAAAAGTCAGCAATGCTGGCAGAGAAGTAGGGAAAGTTGAAGTTCTGCGGCAGGTTAATGCCTAGCAGCAGAGCGCTGCCTCGGGCCACATCTACATAGCCACTAAAGTCAAAGTAAAGCTGTAGGCCATAGGCAAACGCCAGCAGCCAAATGTCGCCGCTACCTGCACGAGGCAGGCTCTCCGCGCTTAGGTCTACCAGCTGTCCAATGTTGTCGGCAATCAGCAGTTTTTTCACCGCGCCTGCGGCAATTAGCCATAGACCTTCTACACTTTGGCTTACGGCGGGGAACTGGAGACTTTTTAGCTGACCAGAGAAGGTATGGAAGCGCGTGATGGGGCCGGAAATGAGCTTTGGAAAAAAGAGTTTGTAGGCGGCAAATTCTAGAAGGCGATCGCACGCAGGTGAACCCCGGTACACATCTACCAAGTACGCAATGCACTCAAAGGTAAAAAAGCTCAACCCCAGCGGCGTTACCCACTCTGCCACTGGCCCTGTCACTAAGCCTTCAAACCCCAACATCGATAGGCCTGGCGACACGTACTTAACGCCCAGTAGCAGCAGTACGTTCAGCACAATGCCGATGGCCAGCAGTCTTGTGCGCTTACGGGTCCAGTCGGCCTGAGCATACTGCCAAGCTTCGTTGGGAATGCGCCAGTCGAGCGGGGCACCGAGCACTTTGCCCAGCCAAAAGTTAAAGCCAACCAGGATCAGCATCAGCGGCACGTACTGCGCCGTGGGCAGAGAGGCGTAGAAGATGATGCTAGCAATGAGCAGTAGCCAAAGGCGAAACTGCTTAGTGGGCGCGCTCCAGTAGAGTGCAATCAGCACCGCGAGGAATAGACCGTAGAGGATAGACGGCTGGATCATTTTGAGGAGTTAGGGAAGGGAGAGCAGTAATGAATACAGCCAACGCTGTGCAACATACCAGTCAGCGATCTTGGTTCCCCTTCACAAGGGGAACCGCAAGGGAGGGGTTTTCGAGAAGTGCGCTACACACCGAGACCCCTCCGTTGGTTCCCCTTGTGAAGGGGAACCGGAATACTGGCGATTAGCAAAAGGGACGAATCGCTGTGGGCACGACATAAGGCAAAGATCCACGCCAGCACTATTTCGCCAGTTCAGGCAGCGCCTGCGGCCAGTCAATCAACGGATCTTGCGAAAGCCGCTGAGAGACTTGATAGGCCCCATAGCGGTTTAGATGACTGGGATCAGAGAAGTAATCGTAGCGCTGAGGCCAAAGTCGCCCCAAATCGCGATAGGAAAACTCCGAATAGCGCTCTGCGGTTTGCAGCATATAGCGTTGAAACAGCGTCTCGGAACGACTGCGATGGCCGTCGAGGTATTCGTCTGTCAGGGGCGTGTTGATAAAGACAATGGGCATTTCTTTTTCGTTGGCAAATCGCAACAGCCCTCTAAGCGCGTCGGTTTGCTCACCTTCCATTCGGAAGGATTTATAGTCGCCGTCGTAGGCTCCGGCAACGCGAGGGTGATCCTGATAGTAGGTTGCAGGGTTGAACCGGGTGGAGAGCGCTAAGAACCCGTCATAGTCAATCAGGCTAGTTTCTGTCGGTCTGCCCGTGGGGGTTGCACCCGCCCGCGTACTGGCATCATCTGCAGAGAACTCTGGTGTAATGGCGCCTAGCCCCTGACCAATGGCCGTACGGATTTTGGTGCGGTTGGTATAGCTAGATGACACCTGGCCAAACAGATCGCTTAGTCGCTGGTCGGCGTCAGTCGCACGGACGGTGAGCTGGTCTGAAAGACTGCCCATAGCGAGGCCGTTGACGCCGTTGGTAGGTTCACTCGCCTCTAGCTGGCGGTAGCCTTCGGAAGTTGCGATCGCATTGAAAGTCACATCTGTGCGCCCACTGTTAAACGCCCTCGCCCCATCGGCCCACACCACCATCTGCGGTAGCTGATTGGGCGGAATCAATCGTCGCAAAATCAAATCCACCACCTGCGCGGTCGCACCGTTAACCCCAAAGTTGAAGATTCGCTAATCTTTGTAACCAGCGATATCCAACGCCTGCTTTAGCGCTGCTGGGTCCACACCGCGCAACGCTCTAGAGCTGCCAATAACCAACACATCTGGTGGGCCGCTTTGCGCTACCTGCTGCCGGTAAAGGGCGAGCTTTTCGTCGAGCTGCTGCGAGCGGAAAGACGGCAGCCGAGAGTCGGCCAGTAGCGAAGCGGTAGAGACAAAGTCTTGCTGGGGGCTGTACACCAGCTCGCTGTCGTCAATCGCTGACGATGTGAAATCTGGATTGGCCGAGGCGCGATCGCCAAAAATACTGTCTGAGCGGCGCTGATCGTTCCAGGCTGGCTCACTACTTGGCCAGTCCAAACCGGCCAGTTCATCGCTAAATACGCTGGGCTGAATTTGCTCTACGCCGCTTTCTGTGCGCCGCACCAGCTGACCCGACTGTCGCAGCGCCTGACCCACCATAAAGTCGAACTGAACTGCCAGCAGTACACCCGCCGCGCCCCAAAACAGCGCCATTTTGCCACCTGCTGTCTGAAAGGAGCCTGGTAAATTAACCGCGAGCTGACCACTGTCATCAACAGGCGTAAATATCTGACTTTTGATCAGGCCCCGGCGCAGGAGCTGTGTGACCAACGCAAACGGATTGACTCGCGCACTTTCTTCACCAGCGAGTTCTTCGGCTAGCGTTTCATCTGTTACGGCGGTAATCAGCTCACCCGCATAGGCATCGGACGCGGCAAACTCAGGTTTAGCCTCGGGTACCAGGCGAGGCCGATCGGTGTAGTCGTAGCCGTAGCTCCAGATAGGCTGCTTTTGCCCAGCACGGCGGCCATATAGGCGCAATCCCTCAATGTCAGGCAGGCGCAGCTCCTTTAGCGTTTTACTAATGAGCGGCACAATGGCGTGCTTGGAAGGGCACAGCGGCCCATCGGCCATGATGTGCAGCAGATTGTCTTTGGTCAGTAGCTGCACGCGAATACCGCCTGTAGCCAGCTGATCGCGAATGTCTGGATTGAGTTTGCGAGTCAGGCAATAGGCTAGGGCAGGCAAGTCACCACTCGCCGCTAAGGACTCGGCACTGGGCATCAGCGCAGGCCGCGTCATCGCAGGTAAGTCTACGCCTCGCAGCCACTCGGGGCTAATGTCATCTTTGGAGGGGCCATACAGCATGGCACGCTGTAAGCCCTGGGGTGCGATCGCCTCCAGCATTTGACTCACGCCACCCACTAAGCCGTCGACATCAATTTTGGCGCGGCACAGGTCATCTCCTGCCTGCAGCAGCGGCGCACCGGTCACACTATCGACTGGATTAATCGGGTAGCTGATCAGGTGAAGCGTATCTTTCTTCACTTCGGCAATAAACTTGAGCCCGTAGGACTTTGAGAGCTGATTGACCAGCTGAGAGAGGGCGGGCACATCGCCCCAGCGACCCCACTCTTGCAGCATGTCTTCGGGCGGGGTCAAGTCCACCCGTAGTCGCCAATCGGAAGAGGCTTCGCCTGTGACCTGAATGGTAATGACCGCGTCTTGAAACTGGATGAGATGCAGTCGGCGCAATCGTTCGGCAATGGGCTCCGCAATCAGCAGCGGATCTGGGCTGTAGCTAGCCTCACAAAATATCCACAGCCGCGAGACAAGGTCTTTGTCTAGGCCATCGGCAGTGTCTGGCGTCTCAGCTGGCGACGTTTCATCAGCTGGCGACGTTTCAGAAGTAACCGCCAACACGCTATCTGAATCGCTAGTAACACTCTCTAGCTCATCGCCTTCGCTGTCTGAGTCACCGCCTATTTCACTATCTGGATCGCTGTCCGTCTGCGCAGCGAGGGAGTCTGGAGCGTGGGTAGTGATGACCGATCGGGTTTTACGGGCTTTGCCAGGCACTACGCGAGCGCTTACCTTCACACCCACGTTTAGAGAACTGAGGGTTTCACTGAGGTAGCGGGCGATCGCATCCGAGTCGCCCTGCCGAGCCAAGCTAATGTTCGAAAGCTGCTCAGACGAAGTCGGAATATCTGAGCTTTTGGCGGTCGCACTCACCTCATCGGCATCGGCAGCGCTCTCCACTAGCCGTTCCAGATGGCGCTCTAAGCGATTAAGATAAATGGGTGCGCTCCAGACTGGCTTAGGCTGTAGAGCCTGCCGACTGTAGACGTATATTTGATAAACCTGGGGAAATTCTGTTTCAAACCGGTCTTGTACGCCTGGGGTGAGCAGCGATCGCACCAGACGCATCAATACGTAGTCACGCGGCAGGCCTACCGTAGCCGACTCGCACAGCACGTGCAAAATATTACCCCGCAAACGCACCTGTATACCAGTGTCGGGGGTGTCTTCACGGCGCAGGATGGTATTCCTAAGCCAGGGGAGTAAAGTAGCCGGATCGGCGTCCGCCTTCTGTCGAGGAAGATGTCCTAACATAGATGACTATAAAAACGGCAACCGCACAAAAATGGGCCACCCTAGCGCTCGCTGCATTTTAAGCCACTCCTGTGAACTTTGCACGCGTAGATCTTAGGTGATTATTGGGTAAAGTTTCCATACATCGCCTCCTTAAAACTACTGACGTAACATCACGCCCTAGATATTACGGAGAGATGACTGACATAGGGTTACCCACTTAACGCCCTTTTTCAATCGTTTTTTCTCTCAAAAGTTTGATCAAAATCCATCCAAAAAATTTTACGTCTTGGGAAAACGCCTTATGACCTCTTTTCGCGAACCACAGTCCACAGCCACACCTAGTCCACTGACAGGCCTCAAGCTATCTTTACCGCTACCAACCCCGCTTGCTATCAGCGTCATTACAGGCCCGGTTCTTGGGCTACTTGTGTCTGGTCGGATGGTGGCACAGGCACTGACCCAGCTCGGGGTGAGCAGCGAAGAGCTTTTTCGAGGTGATCGTTTGCCAACACTACCAGCACTGCCCAAAAATAAAGAAGCCACTTCAGCACAATACACAGAGTCAGCATAAGCCCAGTCAAAATACGCAGATTCCGACATTACGTAGGATAAAGACATCGCGAGACGTGCCTAAAACTCCTACAATCATTTCGTGTGCTCACTATTTACCCTTAGCCGCATGAGTCCAACCCTCTCCTCGACAGGCCCTTCTTCCACAAGAAACTCAACCGAAGCACCCGCTAATATGCCGAATCACGACCAAACAGAAGATGGGTCAACGACAACAGCCCTTGCAGCCACACCTAAGGTAGCAACACAGGAATGGCTGCTGCGTCATCGGCTCAAGCGGGTCGAAGAAACTTGGGCGGCCGTGTTAGAAGATGAATGCGGACCCAAACTAGTAGCACTCCTCACGCGCTTGCGGCAGCTATGTACGCCCGACGGACAGGCTAACGCGACCGACGACTCTCTTGTACTTCAGCTGATTGCAGAGCTAGAACTCAGCGATGCCATCAAAATGGCACGGGCTTTTGCTCTGTATTTTCAGCTGATCAATATTGTTGAGCAGCACTATGAGCAGCGGGGGCAGCAACAACAGTACAGAGCCGCCTCCGAAGATGCGGCTATTGCCTCAGCTGAGCCGCCAGAAGCCGCAAATGTCACCGCAAATGTCAAAGAGCATTCCTCTCAGGTCAAAACAGAAAATGCGGCGGCTCAGAATGGGTTCAACGGTCAAAGCATCCTAGAAGAAAGCCTCAATAGCGCCGAAAGCACTAGAGACATCGGCACTTTTTACTGGCTATTTCCCACCCTCAAGCGGCTAAACGTACCGCCTAAAATGATTCAGCGCTTGCTGGACCAGTTGGACGTTCGCCTAGTATTTACCGCGCATCCTACAGAGATTGTGCGCCACACCATCCGAGATAAACAGCGTCGCATCTCCGCAATTTTGCGTCAGCTCGACCGCGAAGAAGAAAACACGCGGTCCCTTGGCCTCACATCGTCGTGGGAAATCAACGCGCTGCAAAACCAGCTGATAGAAGAAATTCGCCTGTGGTGGCGCACCGACGAACTGCATCAGTTCAAGCCTTCGGTGCTCGATGAAGTTGACTTTACGCTGCACTACTTCGATGTGGTGCTTTTCGACACGATTCCTCAGCTGTACCAGCGCATTTGTCGCGCGTTGCAGGGCACGTTTCCAGAGCTGGAGCCCCCCAAGCACAGCTTTTGTCGATTTGGCTCTTGGGTGGGGAGCGATCGCGATGGCAACCCGTCTGTCACCACGCAGGTCACCTGGAAAACCGCTAATTACCAGCGCAACATGGTGATTGGCAAGTACCTAGGCTCTATTGAAAAGCTCACTCAGCTACTGAGCCTTTCGCTGCACTGGAGTGAAGTCCTTCCCGACTTACTAGAATCGCTAGAAGAAGACCAAACCAAGATGCCAGACATCTACGAAAAGCTGGCTATTCGCTATCGCCAAGAGCCCTACCGGTTGAAGCTGGCCTACATTGAACGGCGCTTGAGAAATACCTTGGAGCGATCGAAAAAGCTCTACAACGGCGAGTATCTGCAAGAATCAGAAAGCAACCTAGATAGCGAAGAAGCAAAAGGCCGAATATATCAGTCTGGTGATGAGTTTTTGGCAGAACTGAAGCTAATTCAAAGCAATTTGAAGGAAACTGGCTTAGTTTGTCAAGATTTGGAAGACCTAATCTGTCAGGTAGAAATCTACACCTTCACCCTAGCTCAGCTCGATATTCGCCAGGAGAGCACCCGCCATTCCGACACCATTGGCGAAATCACCGAGTACCTAAACCTACTGGATAAGCCCTACAACGACCTCAGCGAAGAAGAGAAGACAGCCTGGCTAATTCAAGAGCTGAGCACGCGTCGGCCGCTGATTCCGGTCGAGCTGCCTTTCTCGGAGAAAGCGAGCGAAACCATTGCCACTTTCCGCATGGTAAGGAGGCTCCATCAGGAGTTTGGTCCTGGCATTTGCCAAAGCTACATCATTAGCATGAGCCATACGGCTAGCGACTTACTAGAAGTGGCGCTATTGGCCAAAGAGTCGGGCCTGTACGATCCTGCAACGGGTGTATGCGCGCTGAAGATTGTGCCGCTGTTTGAAACCGTAGAAGATTTGCGGCGAGCGCCGGATGTGATGAAGCAGCTGTGGGAGCTGCCGCTGTATCGCGCCATGCTGCAAGGCGGCTATGAAGCGCTGAAATCTGCCGAGGCCGATCCTGAGTCCGCAGAGACTGCCCTGCAAGAAGTGATGCTGGGCTATTCAGACAGCAACAAAGATTCGGGCTTCCTTAGCAGTAACTGGGAGATTCATAAGGCGCAGCAGGCATTGCAGGCACTTGCCGAAAATTACGATGTAGCGCTGCGCATTTTCCACGGTCGAGGCGGCTCGGTGGGTCGAGGCGGTGGCCCGGCTTACGAGGCGATTTTGGCGCAGCCGGGTCGCAGTGTCGATGGTCGCATCAAAATTACTGAGCAGGGAGAAGTCCTCGCTTCCAAGTACAACCTGCCAGATTTGGCTCTTTACAACCTAGAGACGGTGACGACTGCGGTGATTCAGGGCAGCGTATTGGGCAGTAGCTTTGATGGGATTTCTGCTTGGAATGAGACGATGGAAAGGCTAAGCGTGCGATCGCGCCAGCACTATCGCGCTCTGATTTACGAACAGCCCGACCTCGTTGAATTTTTCCACCAGGTCACCCCCATTCAAGAGATCAGCCAGCTGCAAATCAGCTCTCGTCCGGCTCGTCGAGGTGGCAAAAAGACGCTAGACGGACTGCGAGCGATTCCTTGGGTCTTTAGCTGGACACAAACGCGCTTTTTGCTGCCATCTTGGTATGGCGTGGGGACCGCGCTCAAAGAGTTTATTGAAGAAGAACCCGAAGAGCATGTGAAGCTCCTGCGCTACTTCTATGCCAAGTGGCCTTTCTTTAAGATGGTGATTTCTAAAGTGGAAATGACCCTTGCGAAGGTTGATTTACAAATTGCGCAGCACTTTGTAAATCAGCTCAGCACCGACGAAAAGCGCGACGACTTCCAGGGCATGTTCGACCAGATTGCCTCAGAGTTTTACCTCACGAGAGAAGTCGTGCTCGCGATTACCGACCATGAGACCTTGCTAGACGGTGACCCTAGCTTGCAGCGTTCTGTGCAGCTGCGGAATGGCAGCATTGTGCCACTGAGCTTTTTGCAGGTGGCGCTGTTAAAAAGGCTGCGGGAGTATGGCAATGATGCGGTGACAGGAAGAGTGCGATCGCGCTATAGCAAAGGCGAACTGCTCAGAGGCGCGCTGCTTACCATCAACGGCGTTGCTGCTGGCATGAGAAATACTGGCTAACTCCAGTAGGAGGTAGTCTGTTAAGCAACCAATAGCTCTGATATTACTTCCGCTGACATTGTCCGGCGAAAATCCATGATTTCGACCAGCACCAAAACGTCATCATCGGAATAGTGGAGAATAACCTGACCATCATCCTCTGCGTAGGCAATCGATTTTTCTGATATCTCAATCATTAAAACATCGACATCTTTGCTGTAGCTAATCTTTCTCATATCTCGACCTTTTTCCTGGATACAGCGTAATCACGAGAATAAGTCCATCATACTGTCGGTAAATAACTCTCAACAGCAGCTTCTCATTGAGTCGTTTCTGAGCTGCTAGCTTTCCTTTGTCCAACGATTCTACGTGGTCAGGGTTTTGAATAACCTCAATTACAAATTCTTTGTTGATTGAGGGGTTATCCCGAGCTAATATCTCAAGCTTTACGAGAGCATGTTTACTAAATTTGATCTCACTCATGATAAAGCCGACACGGTTGCGGTTTGTGTAGGGTAATCGATCACGGTTCTTCTGAAGCTTACTTAGTCGTCCCTGAAAAACCTGACTCAGCTCTAGGCGATCGCGTAGAGCTGGGCTACGCCATCGCGAAAGTGCCTGCTGCATCCAGGCAGCAACGATAGAGCTTGCGGAGGTTAAAGCCGCAAGCGGTCAGTAGCGTATTGATGCGGTCGCCCGGCTTGCCTTTGAGGAAGTTTCGTCCTAGCGCATGGTCATGCTTCAGGTGGCCAATGACCGGCTCAATGGCACTGCGTCGCTTCACCAGACGTTTGAGCACCCCCTTGAACTTTCGTGTGCCTGC
>JBHJIY010000250.1:0-8474 GCA_050042985.1 Phormidesmis sp.
TAGGAGAGGGGCACCTGCGCTGGGATTCTTTAGGAGAATTTTTGGCGCTGGCCGTCACGCTAGAAGAACTGGGGAAAAAGACTCATAACGACAAGGCAATTGTACTGGCAGAAACCCTCAACCAAGCGACCAGCAAGCTACTCGACAAAGACAAGTCTCCCTCTCGTAAGGTGGGTGAGCTAGACAATCGCGGCAGTCACTTTTATCTCACGCTGTACTGGACGCAAGCACTCGCAAATCAAACAGACAACGCAGAACTCCAAGCATCGTTTGGGCCACTGGCAAAGGTACTGCAAGAGAACGAAAAGAACATTGTAGAAGAGCTGAACGCCGCACAAGGAGATGGGATAGATATTGGCGGCTATTACCTACCAGATATGCAAAAAACAACAGACGCCATGCGGCCCAGCAATACGTTTAACCAGGCAATCGCTTCTGTTTCTGTGTAGAGATTGTTATCTATGCTACAAGAACTTTCAACCAAGCGATAAGCTAGTAAAAAACCCTAGCGATAAGCTAGTAGAAAAATAAGAGCGATAAGCCAGTAAAAAAAACCTAGCGATAAGCTAGTAGAAAAACAAGAGCGATAGGCCAATACCAAACGGAGATGCATCGTGAATCATATACAAGTCCTTGAAGGCCCTGACGCAGACACCGCTGTCGGTCGGCTAAATCAGGTGGTGACTATCACGTCTAGTGAAGATGGCTCGCCTGATATTGCCCTGATCAAGCGCTCAGACGCGGTCGTAGCGCCCGTGATGCACAAGGGCACACTCACTCAAGAAATCGTACAAAAAATCTTTGACGCGGCGAGTACAACCGGGCAAGCGCCTATGACCGCCGTTGGCCTGTACAACGCGGAGGAGCAGCACTGCTACAGCGTACCTATGGTGCTCGAAGGACTCAACGAACTGCGCGGCACCTCTTGCGGGGTGATTAATTTCGCCCTGTTTGGTAATAGTATTGGCAGTAGCGATGGCGAAAGCGATACGCCTAGCTGGCTCGTACTGTTCGACGACCAGCTTTATGTTGCCTACGGTCCCAAAGAATTTGTCACCACGCTAGTCGGCGATATCGGAGAGGCTTTTCAAGCTGTTGAAACCCGGCTCAATCAGCTCTACACAGACGCACAAGGAGACATTCCTGGCTATGCGCGAGAAGAGATTAACCGCATGGGAGAGTATTTAGACGCGGCCTTGACGAAGCTGACTGAAGGCTATGCCAAAGCAGATGAGGGAGATTGGGTTGGGGTTGTGTAGCGGCGGCAGATGACCGTAATTTTTGAATTATAGGAGTTGAAGCGATCGCGTCACGCTGTGTCCTGGAAATACCTGTGCGATCGCCCGATTATTTAGCCCAAACTGCTGACCCAGCACCGAACTCAACACATCGCGAAAATCTGTTGTAATCGCCAAATCTCTCGAATCGTGCTGATTGGCCTCGCTCAGCCCCGGCCACTCGCCATACACCTTCCGCCCACGCACACCACCGCCCATAATCCACATAGCATTGCCATGTCCGTGGTCTGTCCCACCATTGCCATTCTCAGCAATCGTCCGACCAAATTCAGACATCACCACAATCGTTGTGTCCTGATACAGCGGACCCAATTCTTTAGCCAGCGCCGCTAACCCATTACCTAACGGGATCAGCTGCCGCTTAAGAATGCCGCGCTCATTAACATGCGTATCCCAGCCGCCCAATTCCATAAAAGCGACCTGCGTACCCGTATCACCTTTCATCAGGCGCGCCAGCGAACGAGCCGTATTAGTAAATCGCTCTGGCGTTGGGGCTCCGCGAGAGGCTTCCATGCCCTCAGCTTCTAGCTCGCGCATAATCACATCGCGCGCCGCGCGCCCTTCCTGGTAGGTTTCGCCCAAGCGGTCGTTGCGAGCGTAGAGCTGATCAAACGCCCCTTGAATCGCCCGCTGATCACGAGACATTCTAGGACTCCCCGCAGCGTTGACGCTGACATTGGAGACAGACGCTTGGCCAGCGAAAATCAGCGGAAGAACGCTGCCCGTACCCATGTTGACCCCTTGAGCAGGGGTGCCCTCAGGCAATACGGCCAGTAGACGATTGAGCCAGCCGTCGCGGGTTGCGGTTTCGCCAGGGGTTGCGGTTTCTAAATAATCTTGAGCTTGAAAGTGCGACCGGGTTGCCTGCGGCGAGCCAGAAGCATGCACAAAAGCCAAATTGCCCGATTCCCACTCTGGCATCAGCGCATCCAAGGAAGGATGAAGGCCGAAGCGACCGTCTAGGTCGAGAACACCTTCGTTTTCACCGGGGCGGGCGATCGCAATCGAAGGCCGTGACTCGTAGTACTCATTCTCACGGTAGGGCACCACAATATTGAGCCCATCCGTGGCCCCTCGCAGCATCACCACAATCAGCCGAGGCAAATTGGCCGCAGTCGCACTGCTGCGCCACAGCCAGCTATGCGCCCCTACCGCAGCCACGCTAGAAGCCCCCACCAAAGCAGCACTCTGAAGAAATCGACGTCTTTTCATAGGGAGTTCCTCTTACGTTTCCTGGGTACGTGTCTCGTTTTCTAAGGCGTTTCTTTCGTCAGCGATACATCATTTCTGGAGAGCCTAGCAGCAACGCTGGCCGCATTCCCGCTGGTGAATCATCTACCACAGCCAGCGTCTGCGCAGAAAACGCCTCACCTAGCGTCTCTTTTAGCGCCGCTGCGTTCGGTCGATTTTCCCGGTCCAGCCCAGCGGCCATACGGGCAAAGTTCAGCCGCTGTAGCATGGCATCTGCATTCAGCCAGGCAGACTCTTGCTGCGAGTAGCCATCGGGCGTACGGCAGCGATACAGCGGCATTCCCAGCTGACCCATCGCACCCACAATACGCCGCACCGTGTTTTCATCTGGCTCAGAAAGCCCGGTAGCCCGCACCATCGAAATCAAATACTGATAGGGCGTTTTGAACTTAACTTGAAAGTAAGCGTCATCCCAAAACTGATCGCTCTCAAACAGTGACGACAGCACCGCCCGAATATCGCCATCTGTCGCCAAAAAGCGATCGGATAGGCGACTGACTAACCCCTCAGGCGGCGTGTCACTGACAAAATATTCCGCCAGCTTGTAGCTAATATGCCGAGCCGTGGAAGGATGCTGAGCCAGCAAATCCAGCGCGCGCTCACCTTCATCTAGGCCACCACCTGGAATAGACTGCCCTAACAGCGTTTTGTCACTACCGTCGTGACGCACAGGCTCGAAAGTAAAGCCACTGCCATCAGCGCTAGCCTCACGAGTGCGCCCCAAGCCCCAGCCAGTCAAAATGCGCGTCAGGCTTTGTACATCAGCTTGGGTGTAGCCGCCGTTTACGCCCATAGTATGTAGCTCCATCAGCTCACGGGCATAGTTCTCATTGAGCCCTTGGTAAGGGCCCCGAGCACGGCGACTGTTAGGATCAGTATTGCGCCAATTGTCTAGATAAAAGGACATTGCCGGATGCTTAGCAGTCGCCCCGAGCAGGTTTCGAAATTTGCCCAAGGCATGGGGACGGATGGCGTCTTTTTCGTACACGCCCACCCACAGCTTTGTCAGCCCCTTGCCCAAAAACACATTGAAGTGATTGAACCAAAAGTCGGCCATTACTTCTTGCAGCTGATAGTCGCTTTCTAGCGCGCCACGCACCCGTGCCTGCAAGGCCGCTTGCACTATCTGAACCTGCCTTGCTCTGGCAGCTTCACGCTGCTCAGGAGAAGAGTTTCGCGCTGGAGAATACTGCTCGAATAGGTCGACAGGAGAAAGAGAGAGCGTTGCATACCCTCTCAGACTGCGGGCCAGGGATGCTGGCTTAGGGTTGTTAGGAGGATTGAGCTGTGATTGGATGTAGGTATCGACACCGGCACGCTGTAGTTGGGTGCGATCGCCCGGCCTAGCGCCCAGAGTCAATCGATCTAGCACATGGGTAATTTTCTGTGATGTATCCACGACAGTCCCAGCAAAATATTACAAGCGGTCTCAATCTTTGAGCGTAAATGACCCGGCTTTGGGCGTAGATGACCTGGCGGCAGATATTTTTAGCCTATCTAACTTATTCTAACGACTCAATTTGATGGTGGCCAAAAACTAAACTGGCCCTTAGGGGATACCCCTTTCTGTAGGCAAGCGCAAGTTCGTACGCATATAGCAACACCGATGCAGTGACACCCCGCGATGCAGTGATATCTTATAAGGCGTCAGCACAGCGATACTCGAAGGAAGTAACTTTGCCATCGCCCTACATGAGACGACAGCTCAAAAAAATAGAACTCACCTTTGAGACCATCATCTGGAGCTTTCGATTCTTCGCGCTCCTACCCGTCATCTTTGGCCTCCTCAGCGCCGTCAAGCTCTTCATCATCGGCACCTTAGACATTTGGGCAGGCTTCCGCCTCACCTTCGACAGCGCCGATCCAGAAGGAGAAATTACCAACCAAATCATTTCAAACATCATTGGCGGCGTAGATTTTTATCTTATTGGCATCGTCTTACTCATCTTCAGTTTCGGCATCTACGAACTGTTCATCTCACAAATCGACGTCCGATTTGAACAAGAGGTCAACATATTGCAAAGCGAATCGTTAGAAGACTTAAAGAGCAAACTCGTCAAAGTTATCGTCGTTGCCCTCATCGTCAACCTGTTCAAAAAAGCACTCAGCATAGAAGTCACTCAAGTCAGTGACATCGTCTTTGTAGCACTCGCCATTCTACTCATTGCCCTCAGCAATTACCTGTTGCACCTACAAGACATACCCCATCCAAAAAATACAGAAGTCAAGGAGCAAACACAGGAGTTTCCATAAGGTCAATGCCGTTTGGCTATTTCACCGACATTCATCCGTAGCAGTAAGGGGTAGATGTGTTGGAGGGTGTCCGTTTCTGCCGATTTTTCAGCTGCTTTCACCTTTTGGCCTGTCCCAATATGAAATGTAAATGACTGGATAGATTAGGAATTATCGGCTATAGTTCATTTGTACTTTTCATAGCTATCGGCTTTACGAATTTGAATAAGCTCAGGCTTACCTCTGAAAATGTTGAAGCTAGTAGCCTCGCAAAAAAAAATATCCAAGGAGAATCTCATGGCTCTGAAAGATCAAATCGGCAGCTTTTGCTGGTGGAGTTTAATGACGAAGGATGTTGAAAAGGCAAATGATTTTTATCAAAGGCTTTTTGACTGGACTCTTGACGAACTAGAAATTCCAGGTGAAGAGAACTCAACTATCTACGTTGCAAGCAATGGTGGATTTGGTAACCCAGTCTCTTTAGAAAAAGACTTTCCTGCACCCAGTCATTGGATTCCTTTCATTACTGTCGATAATGTGAACGAGACTTGTGAGCAGGTCAAAAAAATTGGTGGAGAGGTTTATGTTCCAGCTTTTGATATCCCGACCGTAGGCCGAACCGCTGTGATTACAGATCCACTCGGGACGGCCTTTCATATTTTCACACCAGAAAATACTGAAGACAATCTGAACATGGTTGGGAATGGAGCAGGGGAAGTGTGCTGGATGGAGCTAATGGTGGACGATCCTACACCGCTGCTACCTTTTTACAGTGACCTGTTTGGCTGGCAATTCTCAGAACCAATGTCAATGAATGGCGGTGAATATACCAGTTTTAACATCAATGGTGAGAGCGTGGGTGGTTTCTTAAAGCGCCCGCCACATGTGCCAGCGATGCCACCCGTGTGGATGAATTACTTTGCGGTTGCCTCTGTCGATGCAAAGGCGGAAAAAGCGACTGCGCTGGGGGGCAAAATTGTGATGCCCAAAACAGAAATTCCAGAAACCGGCTACTTTGCCTTAATCGAAGATCCGACAGGTGCGGTTTCTTATCTCTTTGAGTTGAATAGTGCGAGCTGAATAGTGCGAGTTGAATGGTTAGTGAGGTGAGGTGCGATCACACAATTTCAGATCAGCGATACAGAAACAATCAGTACCCTCTTAGATTTTCTAGGGAGTAGCAACTCTCAGCTTGTACACAACGCATCTAAGACGCTTACGCTACTGGGAGAGAACAACTGCATAGTCATCACATCTATTACAGAATGGATAATAGCCAACGACGATATGGATTTTGTTGGGAATGGTATAGATGTCTTAAATGACGTAATACAGTGACAATGAACTTAAACGGTGAAATCTCTCCGTTGCGCTCAGTCAACATGATACGCAGTAATAGCAACTTCTCCATCAGGGCTATAGATTGCTTCAACTCTTCTATGGGAAGAGTGCCCCCACCATACTTTGAGTCGATTGCCCTGTGCAGGCGCTTTACCAACGCTGGGTATACCCAGCGTTGGTAAGTAATTCTTCAAAACTACCAGTGGGTAATGTTTTAGCCTTAATTTGCGGAATACCGTCTAGCTTATGCTTATCGAGCGTCATAGCTCCCACGATAAGTACTGAAGATTCGATAGCCTGGTAACACCACAGCCATACCCACCAGACGATGAATCGTGCCGGGATAATTCTCTTCAGGCAAACTGCCCCACAAGCGAATTTTGAGAGGACCACACCACAGATAGACCCCTGGGACCAATGCATCTAGGCTGTATGCGATCGCCTTCATTCGCTGCTCCCCTGTATCTGCCGCAGCAGCACTTTTTGCATTGATATCAGAAGGTGGTTCTTGTGGAATTTGCATATGCCTTCTCTCACAAAGCTAGCTACACAATTATGCTAATACTAATGCTCAAACACGCTACCGTATTGTCTCAAATCTACCTCTACAAAAGTAGGTAAACAGGTCAAACACTGCTGCAACAAACTCCAGCGCTCTTCCCTTTTCAGCATATCTATTAGCTTGATTCGTAGCTCATGTAGATAGCGCACATCATTGGCCGCATAGCTCAGCTGCTCTTCACTCAGCTCAGCCGCATTTCCCCAGTCAGAACTTTGCTGAGACTTATCAAGTTCTACGCCCGCCAACTCTCTCACCAAAGATTTCAATCCATGGCTAGGACTGTAGGTACGAGCCAATTTACTAGCAATCTTTGTGCAGAAGACAGGCACAGTCACGATGCCTAGGTGAGGCTGCAAGGTCGCCAGGTCAATTCGGGCGAAGTGAAAGATTTTGGTAATGTTTTCGGCTTCTAGCAGTTGCTTGAGGTTGGGGGCTTCTGTTTGGCCGCGCTCTACGCGAACGGCGCTGACGTAGCCGTCAGGGTCACTGAGCTGGATGAGGCAGAGGCGATCGCGCAAAGGATTCAATCCCATTGTTTCGGTATCGACAGCGATCGCCAGTCAAACCTTTTCAGACAAACCAGTAGATTGCAAGTTCGATTGAGGTGATGCCTTTTGGAGCATCCTTATCAAGAGACGTAGGCCCTCATTCACTGCCCCTGCATCTGGGAAGAACGCTGCTACGTCAGGTTCTAGCTCAACGGTTGCAGCCGTATTCCGTTGACGTCCACGTCCTCTTGCCACAGGCGTCATCTGAGCAAAGTCGTATTCAGGACGTAACTCATCATCCATATTATTAGAGGTCTGATTCATAAGCTTTCCGTTCCTTTCGGGTAACTGGACGGGCACTAATCAAGCGTGTTGCACTTCCACGTTCTGTGTAAGCAACTACAAGTAAACGCCCTCTAGCCGACTCACCCATAATAATAAACCGTCTTTCTTCAATAGAGTGGTCTAGATCAGCAAAGGTCAAGAAAAGCGGATCATCGAATACAGACGTAGCTTCATCGAAAGAAATACTGTGCTTATCTAGATTTTTCTTGGCTTTCTCCTCGTCCCAGCCAAACTTCATGTCTGCAATTTGTTGTGATTCTCTCTAATGCTCAAATACGCTACCGTACTGTCTCAAATCCAGTTCTACGAAAGTAGGTAAGCAAGTTAAGCACTGTTGTAATAAACTCCAGCGTTCTTCTCGTTTCAACATTTCTATCAGCTTGATTCTTAACTCGTGTAGATAGCGCACATCATTGGCTGCGTAGCTCAGCTGCTCTTCACTCAGCGCAGCCGCATTACCCCAGTCAGAGCTTTGCTGAGACTTATCGAGTTCTACACCAGCTAACTCCTTCACCAGAGATTTTAATCCGTGGCTAGGGCTGTATGTCCGCGCAAGTTTGCTGGCGATTTTAGTGCAGAAGACAGGCGCAGTCACGATGCCTAGGTGATGCTGCAAAGTCGCAAGATCAAATCGGGCGAAGTGGAAGATTTTAGTGATACCTTCGGCTTCTAATAGCTGCTTGAGGTTGGGCGCTTCGGTTTGGCCGCGCTCTACGCGGATGGCGCTGACGTAGCCGTCAGGGTCGGATAGCTGGATGTGGCAGAGGCGATCGCGCAGAGGATTCAACCCCATAGTCTCAGTATCTACTGCGATCGCATCCGCCCTCATATACCGCTCTAGTAGCGCTGGTGTAATATCGCGATCGCAAACCTCAAAATTCTCCACCCAAACTCTCCTATATGAATAAACAACAGATTGAATTTGCATCCTGCCAAAGGGCGCAGCAGTGCTGTGCC
>JBHJIY010000251.1:0-32410 GCA_050042985.1 Phormidesmis sp.
GAAAATAATCTCTTCTGATAGGCGAGATAGGTGCACCATGATGATGCTGGCCGCGCTGGCAAATTCGATGGCGAAGTCGCGATCGCTCACCCCATCCAAACTGTTGTGATAAATCTCATCGAACCCTAACAGTTCAGCCGAGTAAGCCCTATCGATTGGAAATGTTGTTCCAGCGAGCGCACCGCAGCCCAAAGGAGAAATGTTTACTCGTTTAAGAACATCACCCAGCCTGTCCCAATCGCGCTGGGTCATCTCAAAGTAAGCGAGCAAATGATGAGCTAAGCTCAACGGCTGCGCCCTTTGCAAATGGGTATAGCCCGGAATCAACGTTTCTACGTGCTCACTTGCCAAGTCGTAGATTGCTTTTTGAAAGTCTTTTATCTGTTTGCGAATTTGTTCAATCTGCGCGCGTAAGTAGAGGCGCACATCGGTGCCAACCTGATCATTTCTAGAGCGTGCGGTATGTAGCTTTTTACCACCATCGCCTACGATTTCAATCAGACGATGCTCCACTGCAAAGTGCACATCTTCCTCATCTACCCCCGGATTAAACTCACCCTGGCGATACTCTGCTCGGATCTGTTCTAGGCCCGCGACAATTTGCTCGCATTCTTGCTCGGAGAGAATGCCGACTTTGTTCAGCATTTTGGCATGAGCGACTGATCCGGTAAGGTCGCACTCTAGCAGCTCAATGTCGAACCCGATGCTAGCGTTGAACTGTGCGATCGCAGGATGCAGTGCAGATTCAAAGCGATCGCTCCAGGCCTGCTTTTGGGACGTTTGCTTCTGAGTTGAAGTAGCCACTGTTACGCGAATGCTCCTTGAAAATCACACTCTACACAGTAGCAGCTCAGCCCAGCAGTAGAGCAGCACTATGTATCTATGCATCTATGCATCTAGCCGAAGGATGTAAAAGATTTAAAGCCATATCCAAGCACAACACCAATCAACATAGCCCACAGCTGGCCAGACTCATAAAAGCCTTGTAGCATCGTGCCCGTATCGCCAATGATGTCTTGGTCAAAGTGCTGCGCAATGATGGGTGTTCCCGTTAGCGCTGGGCTTTCCAACTGAGCCGCATAACCTACAAAAGATTCCATAAATAGAAGCAGCCATACGGCTGGGATGTCAGATACCACTCACAGTACCCAACAGGGCAGCTTGCCCTAACAGCTTTGGTAGGTTAGCGCAGCAGCAAAGCGTCAAACTACAGATGTCAAACTACAGGTGCCAAACTACAGGTGTCAGACGACGAGCTATCTATTCCAAATCCAGCTGTCTAAATTCGGCTGGTTGCGTCACTCGCATCACCACAAGTGTCGTATCGTCATCGGCCTCGCGATCTGTACCCACAAAGCGCTGTAGCATCTCAAATAAATAGTCCAAAATCTCATCGGAGCCAGAAAAGTTGCGGCAGGCCCAGCTAAAAGACTCAATCAGATTGTCTTCGTCAAACCGCTGTCCGGCGCGGTCTGCAGCTTCTGTGAAGCCATCGGTGTAGTAGATGACCGTGTCACCCGGCTGCAATTGCACCTGGTTTTCCTGATAGTGCGTGTCCATATCTAGGCCAAGCAGCATGCCATCGGCATCTAGCCGCTTTACCTGCCCAGTGGCCGACTGCCACAGCAAAGGCGGGTTGTGAGCCGCATTCCCGTAGCACAGCACCTGCGTACGCGGATCGTACTGGGCGCAAAACAGGGTTACAAAGCGGTTGGAGCTTTCTAAATCTGTGCGCATCACCCAGTTCAAGTGCTGGAGCAAATGTCCTGGAGAATGGCTATTGAGCACCTCTGCGCGCAGCATGCCTCGCAGCATTGTCATCATTAGGCCTGCGGGCACGCCCTTACCCATGACATCGCCAATCGCGAAATTCCAAGGTTTTTCTTGGGAAGACAGGGCCTCTGGCTGACGCAGCTGCTCGTAGGTCGTTGGGATAAAGTCGTAGTAGTCACCGCCAACTTTATTGGCTGTTTGGCAACGCGCTGCTAGGTCTACGCCTTCAATCTTTGGGCACTGGTGTGGTAGCAGCTGCGCTTGAATTTCGGCTCCAAGCTCTAGCTCTCTGTCCAATCTTTCCTTGTGACGCAGCTCGTGAGTGAGTTCGTTGTTTTCAATCGCAACCGCTGTTTGGTCTGCGACTAAGCGCACTAGCTTCTGGCGAGTATCGCTCCAGGTGTAATCGCCCTCCTGGCTGAATACGTAAAGCCGTCCGCGCTCTACGTTTTGCACGATGATGGCTGTGCCAAAAATTTGAAAGTCTGCGCCAAGGTAACGCCCAGCCTGCCGATCGAGCAGCAGCATCGCATCGCTCGAAAGCGCGCCGGAGGTTTCGAGTGCACCTAGGCTACGGGGGAGGGTTGCCGCAATTTGGCGAGTTGCCATTTCTAGCGCTAGGCGAACATTCTTACAGTCGTCGGTTCCAGCGCAGTGAAGCTGCTCTAGCCGTAGCTGACCGTCTGGCTGAAACATGACCAGAGCACCGCCTGAGGCATCGGTCACGCGGCTGGCAATCATGGGAATCAGTTCTAAAAACTGACTGAGATTGTTCAGGCTACGCAGCGCAAACCCCAGGGATCCCAATAGGTCTTGAATTTTGTATTGCTCACGTTGCAGCCTGGCAACCAGCTCTTTAAGCGCGTATACCGAAGTTCCCCCAGACATGCCCGCAGCGATACTCTCAGGCAACGCAGTGTTAGGTACGGCGCGACGATTGCCCTCCGGTGAGGTATTGAATGGTGAGGTCGGCCTAGATTGCATGGGGGAGGTCGGCATTGAAAAAATATGGTCAGCAAGCACCAAAAGTAGCCATCACGATAGCACTTCTTTTGCAATAGTCAAGGGCAGAAATGAAAGTACCCAATTTTTCTTACAAGCAGGAGATTTCTAGCGATAATCAAGTGCCGATAGAAGGACGTTAGTCCGTCAAAAACGGATAGTAAGCCAAAAACGGATAGTAAGCCAAAAACGGATAGTAAGCCAAAAACGGATAGTAAGCCAAAAACGGATAACAGCAGTAGTTCAGCATTTTTGAGCAGCCTACTCAAAGGTTTAACTTATCTACTTAAGCGTTAGGTTAATACAAACTGAGCGCCTTCAAGCAAAATTCAATAGCAATAGGAATAGAATTTGTTTGGTTTGGATACATCAGCTGGGGCCGGTTGACCAAAATAAGCTGTGTGCCTAGCTTGGCTGCGATCGCACGCTTGGTCTCCTCTCCGCCTGCTGTCCCCGAAGCCTTAGCCACGACGCAGGTGATATTCCACTGTTGCCACAGCGCTGTTTCTACAGCGGGTGAAACCGGTGGACGCAAAGCGATCATTTCCTTGGATGAAAAGCCTGCTGCGATCGCACCCGAAATCGCCTCTACAGAAGGCAGCACCCGTGCAAACAGCACAGACGTTTGCCGCAGCGGCGCAAACTGAGCCAAGTACCGATAACCCACGGTAAACAGTACCCGCTGATGATGCAAAATATCAGTTTTAGTTAAATTGTCTAGAGAATCGACATAGATGACGTTGTCTTCAGGTTTTTGCACGGTTGACTGACTACAGGATGAGATAGCTAAACGCTCATAGCGTATGTAGTCGATTCCATCATTTTTGTTTGGATCGTTGTTCCAGGATTGCATCAATGCGATTGCCTGCCGAGAGACCCTATCGGCAAACGGGTGCGACGCATCCAAAATGCAACGCACCCGCCACTTCTGCACAAACTCTGCCATCTCTGACGCTGACAACGCCCCCACAAACACTGGGGCCGTCTCTGCATACAGCCCCTGCGCCGACGCAGTCGCCACTGTCACCACAAAAGGCAACCCTGCCGCCGCCAAACGCTCGGCCAGCAATGCACTCTCACTCGTCCCGCCAATTAGCCAAACGCAACCTGAAATCACCTTCTCCACGGTGGCTGAGCGTAGCCCGTAACGCCAAAGGCGTGGCTGTGCCACGTAGTCTTCGCGTAGCGAATAGTCACGGCCAACGCACCTTATATAGGTGAAACAGCTCTCCATCCTGTTGCTTCACCACCTTGGCCCCCACCTTTTTAATCAAAGCTCGCCAGCTTGCCAGCGGCTCTAGCATCACATCCGCGCCCAAATACGTTTCCAAAATGGCCCAATTCTCTGCTAGCGGCTGTTCTGGATCGATCGCGTCAAATACAAAAAAACCGCCTGGCTTGATCAAGGGTCGTGCTGTTTCCATCACTGCCTGCCAGTAGTCCAGCGGATAGTAGCAGCTAAATCCAGTGGCAAACACAATATCGAAAGTCTCAGGTGGATAATCGAGCAGATGTGCAGGCCCAACCTTTACTCCTTGAAATAGCTTCGAGTCGAGCTGAGGGCCGCGCTGATGCAGTGTCTTGATTGCAAATTCGCTCACATCTTGACCGTAAAACCGTGCTTGCCAGGCCTTCCATTCATAAATCAAAAAGCTAAATCCGCAGCCGATATCCAGACAGTGCTGATTTTTTTTTGGTTTGGCAATCTCCCAAAAAGGAGACGCAATCCGAGAGCCGAGCGAGCCCGCAGCCCAGTCACGAAAGACAGGCATGGCTTCCACCTCTTCGGGCAGGTCGAACGACTGCCCCGAATACTCGGCATCAAAGCGCTTAGCCGCCGCACCAATCATCGGTAACCAAGGGACAGACTTCGACTTGAGAACATCCCCCATCGGAGAAAACTGGCCGCTTGATTTACTCATAGTTATTCGGTGTTTGGCTGGGTAGTGGGCTCGCGCTGGTGATGCTGAATACTGATTAGCACCCTAAAAGTCTTTGCCTAAGATCCCTTAATTGCCTTCGTAAAGTTCTTTCGATACGCCTTGTTCCCAATCAAAAACACAGGCCACAGCAGCGTGAGATAAACTTTCCCCGTTGTAAAGTTCGTCCGGTTAAACCCACTCCAAAACTTCCAAACGCCAACGCCATAGATACCTAGCAAAACCAGTCCGACGATAGCTTCCATAAGAAACCCCTTTCAATGACGTTAAACCAACGTTGATTATTCTAATGGCCCAATCATAGCTTTGAATATCGCTGCCATATTATTTACTGACTATCTCGCCTGACGGCAAGCTTCTGAACACTTCGATAGAATTAGTTACGACGGCGCTTTTTTTACAATCAACCCCGTTTATTTAAGCTTTTTCAATCTTTTTTCAATCTTTTTTTAATTTTCATTTCATAGGAGAGTACTCTATGCGCGCTGTACTTATGGCTGGGGGGTCTGGCACTCGTCTTAGGCCTTTGACTTGCGATTTGCCGAAGCCGATGGTGCCCGTACTCAATCGACCTATCGCTGAGCACACGGTTAACCTTTTAAAGCGCCACCATATTACTGAAATTATCGCCACTCTGTTTTACCTGCCCGATGTGATGCGGGACTACTTTCAAGACGGGAAGGACTTTGGCGTACAGATGACCTATGCGGTAGAAGAAGAGCAGCCCCTGGGCACGGCAGGCTGCGTTAAAAATGTCGAAGAGCTGCTAGACGATACGTTTATCGTGATCAGTGGCGACAGCATTACAGATTTTGACTTGAATCAGGCGATCGCATTTCACCAGGAAAAGGGATCCAAAGCCACCATCGTGCTCACCCGCGTGCCAAATCCGCTCGAATTTGGCGGTGTGATTACCGATAAAAGCGATCGCATTGTCCGCTTTCTCGAAAAACCCACCACTAGTGAAATCTTTTCAGACACGGTCAATACAGGTATCTATATTCTTGAGCCCTCCGTGCTCGACTACCTTCCCCCAGACTGTGAAAAAGACTTCTCTAACGACCTTTTTCCCCTCTTATTGGCTAGAGAAGAACCGATGTATGGCTACGTCGCCGAAGGCTACTGGTGCGATGTTGGCCATCTAAACGCCTACCGTGAAGCTCAGTATGACGCCCTCGCAGGCAAAGTCCATCTTGAGTGCAGCTACCCCGAGCGTACTCAAGGGATTCGCATTGGCAGCAACACAGCAGTTGCGCCAAGCGCCAAGCTCTATCCGCCTATCCTCATTGGCGATAACTGCCGCGTCGGTCCGCGCGCGGTGCTAGAAGCCGGCACGGTCATTGGCGACAACGTTACCATTGGCAGCGACGCCGACCTCAAGCGGCCGATCATCTGGAATGGTGCAGTCATTGGCGACGATGCTCACCTGCGCGCCTGCGTTATCGCTAGAGGCACCCGCGCCGATCGCCGCGCTCATGTGCTAGAAGGCGCGGTCATTGGCGCGCTGTCTACCATTGGCGAAGAGGCGCAGGTTAGCCCAGGCGTGAGGGTATGGCCCAGCAAAATTATTGAGTCCGGCGCAGCGCTCAATATCAACCTCATTTGGGGACATACCGCTCAGCGTAATTTGTTTGGCCAACGGGGCGTCGCTGGCCTAGCCAATGTCGATATTACCCCCGAGTTTGCCGTCAAGCTAGGCGCGGCCTATGGCTCTACGCTCAAGCCAGACACCTACGTCACCGTTTCGCGTGACCAGCGGCGCATTTCTAGAATGGTAGCTAGAGCCCTCATTGCCGGGCTGATGTCAGTCGGCATCAATATTCAGAACCTAGAATCTGTGGCCATTCCCATCGCTCGCAACGTGCTGCCCACGCTGAATGTGGCGGGCGGCGTTCATGTCCGGCTTCATCCGCAGCGTCCAGACTATATCCTGATTGAGTTTTTCGACTCCAATGGGATTGCGTTGGGCAAAAGTAAGGAGAAAAAGATTGAAGGGGCTTATTTCAAAGAGGACTTGAGGCGATCGCAAATTCACGAAATTGGCACGGTTATTAAGCCTTCTAGCGTGATTGACCTCTACACCACCGCCTTCGAGAAAAACCTCAACGTAGGCTCTATTCGCAACAGCAAATCAAAAGTTGTGGTCGACTATGCCTATGCGGTGTCTGGGGCGGTGCTGCCACAGCTTCTAGGGAAATTTGGCTGCGACGCGGTTGTGCTCAATGCCAGCCTCAATCCCACTCCACCTTCTATGGAAGAGCGCGACCAAATGCTCAGCCAGCTGGGCCAAGTCGTGCAGGCGCTGCAGGCTACTTTTGGCGTACAGGTGTCTGCCAATGGAGAGCAGCTGGTGCTGGTCGATGAAGTGGGCTCACCGATTCGAGGCGAGCCGCTCACCGCGCTAATGACCCACATTATTTTGACCGCAAATCCTCGGGGCACCGTCGTTATACCCGTGCATGCCTCCGGTGCCATCGAAGAAATTGCCCGCCGTCACGATGGCCGCGTGATTCGCACTAAGGCAAACCCCACGGCGCTGATGGAAGCCTGCTACACCCAAAAAAATGTGGTGCTGGGCGGCAGTGGCGATATGGGCTTCATTTTTCCGCAAATGCATCCCGGCTTTGACGCTATGTTTTGCATTGCCAAGCTGATTGAAATGCTGCTGATTCAGGAACGGGCCCTGGGTCAGATTTGGCAGGAGCTGCCTCGGATTGCGCACCGTTCGCAAACCATGCGCTGCCCTCGCACCATAAAGGGTGCGCTCATGCGTTATCTTGTAGAAACCCATCCAGCAGAGACCTTAGAACTGGTCGATGGGGTCAAAATCATTGACCACAGTCGGCAGAACTGGGTGCTGATTCTACCGGATGCGAGTGAACCTCTAGTTCACATTTTTGCCAATAGCGAAGACCGTATCTGGGTAGACAAGCAGCTTCAGGCCTACCGGCAAAAGGTACAGCTTTTTATAGAGACAGAGCAGGGAAGTAAGGAACACATCATATGAATAACTGCATCTTGATGGCGGAGATTGTAGAGGCTCCACAGCTTCGCTACACCGCAGATAATCAAACGCCCATTGCGGAGTTTGTCGTCAAGTTTCCAGGATTGAGAGAGGGCGACAGTTCAGGGCAAATCAAAGTTGTGGGCTGGGGAAATTTGGCCACAGAAATTCAGGAGCGCTACCGACCGGGCGATCGCGTCTTACTGGAAGGCCGCCTAGGCATGAACACCCTAGAGCGCCCCGAAGGCTTTAAAGAGAAGCGCGCTGAAATGACCGCCCAGCGAGTCAGCCCTATCAACGACTTGCAGACCGTGCAGATTGCAGACGGCACGCCCATCGCGGCAGGCCGATTTGCCAGTGGCCAAGGTGCAACACCAGCGTCTGCTCCTTCAGCGGCAGCGCCCGCCGCTGCAGCCGCTACACAGTCTGCGCCTTCAGCGGCACCGCCTGCACCCGACTATGACGACATTCCGTTTTAAGCCTTAGGCGTCTACCAGATAATGGTGACTTTGGCCAGACCTCAATCAAAAAAGACCTGGGCGACGTCATTCGTTCAGGTTTTTCTACTAATTCTGCTATCCCTTTACCGAGAAGCCTCAAAGGCCTCGCGATCTTCAAAAATCTCAAACACCCGGTCCATACTGGTAAGCTCAAACAGCATTTTGACCTGAGGATTGATAGAGCAAACATACATTTCGCAGTCTTGCGCGCGTACCGCTTTCAGCACAGAAACCAGCGCGCCAAGGCCAGAACTATCCACAAACGTTGTTTCCTTAAGGTCCATCAGCAGCGTTCTAGCACCTGCTGCCAACGCTCTATTGACCTGATCGCGCAGCTCTTCAGCTTTGGTGCCATCTAATATTCCTGTGGGCGCGAGCACCTGGAGCGTCGTATCCATACTTACCATCGTTCCTTCATTTCCTCACCTAAGGTTTGGAGGGGTGTATCTCCTACTGCCTCTATACTCTCTTACAATGCCCATCTCAGGGTAAACACAGACTACCCACTTGCTGATTACGACAGATGTTGACAACCAAACTTGTTTTGTAGGTCAAACGGCTGTCGCTTGCATCAGATGTGCTTGGGCTGACTGTCAGTGGTGTAATAAACAGCTCAGGATGCAATGCCTTCCAAAAGTACAGGACAAATGCTGAAATCTCAGTTTTTGAAAGCCCTGCCTTACCCTTAGCTATCATTTTATACTCTGCTGCTTGCCGCCACTGCAATGCCCAACGGTAGTCTTCGGGTTTCAGCACGATAAGACTATGCAAAAAAGACCATAGCGGGAGGTAGTCTGCGAGTTTGCGATTGCAGTCTTTGGCAAATTGTCGATCTGCCGGCGTTTTAATGGGGTCTGGAAACACAAAATCATCACCGCTCAGAAGCGACTCGGGCAAGGGCCTAGCACCGACACACCACCCTTCAAATAAAACGACTGTCGGGTGGTGCACGATGAGGGGCTGCGTGCGATCGCCCTGTCCACCCTTTAGAGACTTATCAAACCTAGGCAGCTGTATCGCCATCGCACCTTGGCGAATCTGCGTCAGAATCTTTACCCCTAGCGCCACATCGTGGGTTCCCGGCGGTCCTCGCCACACAAGTCGAGGGTCTGTGCGCTGTAGCTCGCAGCGTTCGGCATAGGTCAGATACAAATCATCAATCGATAGCGCTACAGCTTGTTGACCCAAGCACCTTAGTAGCATTTGCAAAATTTGGCTCAGCGTACTCTTCCCCGTACCTTGCCCGCCCAAGATTCCTTGAATATAAGGCGTGTTCAAAGCCCGTTGCTGACTATCGATGTACTGGGCCAAAGGCAACCACAGCTGCCACAATGGCTCCACCCAATCCGTCCAATTACCCGCTAGGGGCAGCGTTACCCCATCTGTATTCAACTGCTGTACAAAGCTTTGCAGCAACCTACCTCGACTATCCAAAGTCATCTGTAATAGGTCAGCAGCGGTTTGCCAAACATCAGCCTGACCACTGGCCGCAAGCCAAGTTTTCAACTGTGCCATTTGCTGGCAGTCAGGCTTTGTACCCTGCCCCCAGTCAATCACAATTGGCCAAATATCAAACTGCTGATCGCTCATAGTTTTTTGATGGCAAGCGATTAGGAGGATGTTTCTTGCAGTTGAATAAAGAAGTTAATCCTATCTCCACTTCGAGTCGCGGTAACTGCGCGGATGTGGTCGCTCAACGGACGCGCGGCGCTATTAATTGCACCAACCGCAGGCAGCATTTGACCAATCGCAGGCGCAACCCTGGGCCAATCTATATAGATATAGCCATCGTTAGGCGTTTCGAGTGGTGCCATTGCCTGCAAAAAACGTGACGACTTCAGCAGTGAACTCGAAGGCGCTGCTAGTGCACTATTCATAGCCACTAGCGAGCTGGCATATATTTCGTACTCACCTTGTTGTAGATGCAACCCCAACAGTTCAGTCTCTAGGCCATTCCCAGTCTGACGCTGATTGCCCACTTTAAATCGAGTCCAAGCTGTGGCTTCGTGACTATCTTCACTGCCATTTTGGTCGACATCTTGGCTACTAGATTGATCGGCACCTACGATGTTGTTTCCTAGCGGCACAGGCACCACGCTGTAGCCAGCTTTGGCTGCGGCTTGATTTTGCGATCGCAAAATAGCTTCAGTGTTGGAGCCACGTCTCACCGCCAAAATCCAATCGCGTAATGGCGTACCCCGCCCTCGTGCAGATCGCCCACTGCCGATTTGCGCAAGGGCATAATCGGTTGTGACCTGCTGCCAAGGATTTTCAGGCAGAGACTGCCCCAGCTGCAAGAACTCGGGCAAAACATCAGTCGACACGCCTGCAGCCAGCAAAGCTGACTCCAACTCAGCTAGTGAATCTCCTACCACCGCGAGTTCACTATCCGCAGGCAAATACTGCAAAGTATTCGACGGCAACACATTCGAAGAGGCAGCCCCTGATATAGACTCGTCATCTCTGCGGGCCACAGCATTTTTGCGTCGACGCAACGCACTATCGGCAACCCTAAGATTAGCCGATAGGCCAGTTTGATTAATCCCAATCCCAATTGCGGCGTATGGCCCCGGCAAAGTTGAACGTGAAGACACAGCCGAATCTGGCGTGCCCTTCGTTGAAGCACGGTCTTTTTGTCCACTAATTACGGCCTGGCTTAATAGGGTTGTGTCTAGGTAAGCCAGGCCAATCCGTTGCTTTGGCAGTGCATCCACCGCCTGCCGATAGGCCAAGTTTTGTGCCAAATTCTGTGCTGTTTGCGCTGATCGAATACTGCGCTGAATCACTCGTACATCGTTAGCAAACATCACAAACTGATCGCCTACTAAGGCTGTCGCTGCACTGAGATTTTGCGTCCTATCAGGACTTAGCGCATTGCCAGGACGTGCTAAGCGACCAGATTTTCTGGCAGTAGGCATACTCGACAGCACACGCACCCCGCTCACTTGCTGACTTTGTACTGTGTGCCCCGCTAACGACTGCTGCTGCCAAAACAGCTGCAAAAAAGACTGTGCCTGTCGCTGTCGATCGGGCGCTATTTCGATCGCTAAAAAATAGCCCGGCTGCTGACCATTAGTGGCATCTTGATCAATGTCCACATCGGTGTAAGCGTAGGTAATTTCTTCGCCTATCCAGGGCTGTATATCGCGTGTGTAATCTAGCCCAGTCGATTGGAGTAGCTTTTGCTGAACCTCGGCTACCTCACTGCGGGCCTGCTCACGCCAGCTAGGGCGCACTATCGCCTGCTGAAGCGCAATCAACCGCTCAGGCTTTGTGAGCAAAGAAAAAGAAAAAGGGGCCCGCGCAGGCACGAATACAGTCGCGGCGGCAATAGGTCTGTTGCCCCCAGAGAGTAATCCCAGCGGACTATTCGCCTGCAAGTAACCAAACCCTAGCCCACCCAGCAGCAGCAAACTACCTGCGATCGCTGCCAACACCGCAAAAAATGATTGCCCTTTACCCGCACGCTTGGCACTCGTACGATCGGCCTTAGATGTAGGCACAGCAGCAGACATAACCGACCCAAAACTCTCCTCTCAGTGTATACCGCGCCTTACCCCCATCATCACGGCTTGCAATGAATAGCAAAAGGGCCATTGTTACCAATGGCCCTTTCACACAAGGCATAATATTCAAGTCAAATTCAAATCAGCCCGGTTGAATTATCCCAGCCCACGGCTACGCCAAACGCCGACCAGCTCACCGTCAATGCTCACCTCTTCTGCTGGATATTCCATCGGTTCAAAGCGCGGATTCGCAGGCTTTAGTACAACTTTACCCGCGTCCAAGTGGTAATACTTAAGCGTTGTATTCGACTCCACGCGAGCCGCTACGATAGTGCCATTACGTACGCGCTTAGGATCTTGGACCTTCCGCATAATTACGATGTCGCCATCGTCAATCAGTGCTTCAATCATGGAGTCGCCGCGGACTCTTAGCGCAAAGTCGCTACCCTTAAAGTTGATAGCGTTCGGGTCAAAATGCTCTAGCGTATCGGGGTCTTGGGTGTCTGGAAATACTTCGACCATTGAACCAGCTGCGATCGCGCCAAAAATTGGAACACCTTGCGTTTCCTGCAAGATCCGAATAGTCCGAGCCTGCCCCTCATTCCAATCTATGTAGCCTTTCTTTCGCAGGTGGTCCAAGCGACTCTGTACAGGTGCGGGGGACTTTAGCTTCATTTCGCGCATCATTTGGCGAATTGAGGGGGAATGGCGGTTCTCACGGATGTAAACAACCAGCCAATCGTACAGCTCTTGCTGAGCTTGAGTTAAAGGTTCCATCGTATTCTTTTAGGCTAACAGCTACGCACTAATAAGAACAACTGTACCAATTCATGTAGCGTTTGTCCATAGTTTTTTAGCTTGCCTGTCACAAAGATAACGCCAAACCGAAAAAGGGGAGACTTCAAATATTTGAAGTCTCCCCTTTTATTGCGGTTCTTTACGTCCGATATCTAGCGATTTTATCGGATGTACTCTTTCAAGACACTATTGCGATTAGGATGACGCAGCTTACGCAGTGCTTTCGCTTCAATCTGACGGATGCGTTCACGAGTCACGTTGAAGATTTGGCCGATTTCTTCCAGTGTTTTCATGCGGCCGTCGTCTAGTCCGTAGCGTAGGCGCAATACGTCGCGCTCACGAGGGCGCAGCGTGCTCAGCACACTCTCAAGGTCTTCGCGTAGCAAGCTCTTGGAGACTTCATCTTCAGGTGTTTCACCATCAGACTCAATAAAGTCACCTAGGCGAGAATCCTCTTCCTTACCGATTGGCGTTTCCAAAGAGATAGGCAGCTGCGCAGACTTCGCAATAAAGCGAAGCTTCTCGATGGTCATCTCCATGCGAGTGGCGATTTCTTCTTCGGTAGGCTTACGGCCCAACTCTTGAGAGAGCAGCTTGGTAGTCTTCTTGATTCGAGAGATGGTCTCGTAGAGGTGAACTGGGAGGCGAATCGTGCGAGATTGATCTGCGATTGCACGGGTAATTGCCTGACGAATCCACCAAGTGGCATACGTTGAAAACTTGTAGCCCTTCTCATGGTCAAACTTTTCTGCGGCGCGGATGAGGCCCAGACTACCTTCTTGAATCAAATCCTGAAAAGACAGTCCTCGGTTCATGTATTTTTTGGCAATAGATACCACTAAACGCAGGTTCGACTGAACCATTTTGTCTTTGGCACGGCGACCCAAGTGAAGGCGACGGCGGAAGGCAGGTAGCGGCATATCTACTGCGTTAGCCCAATCTGCATCGGTGGGCTCATCTTCTAGCTGATCGTCGATCTCATCACGGATGCGCTCAAGCTCAAGCAAATCCGCAATCTTGCGAGCCAGCTCAATCTCTTCTTCAGCGCGGAGCAAGCGAATACGCCCAATCTCTTGCAAGTACAGACGAATAGAGTCTTCGGTGTAGTGCTTCTTTTTGGTTTGAGCTGTGCGACGGCGAGTTGCCTTCTTTGCGGTCCCTTTGGTCGCTTTGGCGTCGCCTTTAGCAGCTTTTGTCTTAGTGGCTTTCGCTTTGGTCGTTTTAGCAGTTCCCTTAGTCGCTTTGGTGGTTTTAGTTGCCCTTTTTCTAGTCTTTTTTGCGGGAGATGTCTCAGCACCCGTTAGGTCTATCGTTGCTGTTGCTCTGGGTGCACTCTTGGTTTCCACGCTGGGGTCTAAAGTCTCAATTGCGTCTTGTGATTGGGTCATGCCGCGTTCCTTTGCTCCTTCTAAATGAGTGATGAAATATTCAGGGAAATCCGTGTTCTCTCGATCGAGGTTGTTGTTCGCAGGTGAGCTACCTCGCCAAATCGAGTCGCTCTATGAAATGTCTGTAAAGCATCTATGGCAGATGGATGTTGGATGAATGTTTGAAAAAACAGGGACTGAAAAGCGCTCCGAACCTTTACCGACGAATGATGACTAAGTATCGCGCAAGGGAGTAATCCATCAGGGCGTAGCCTGCCTGGTTATGTAGGCCAAGTGGCCGAGGCGATTTAGGGATCATGGATAAGTGATGTCAGCAGGTAAGTGTCTGCTCACTTAGGGTTGGGTATGAGGAGTAGGAGACAAATGCGCCTCAGAAAACCTACTTAACTTTTCGGAACTCATCGGCGGCAAGCTATCCAAATCACTTAGATGTAGGGTGATTTGTAAGCCAAGAGAAGGCTACCCACATATCAAGTAAAGTTTAACTATGCACGCCTGAGCCCTGTTGATTGTAGCTTTCCAGACAATAATTCACCACCTATAGTTCCACGTCTTAAATGCTTTATCAGGCATCTATGTTCTTACAGTGTTAACACGGACTTATTAAAATCGCCCAAGATAAAAAAGAATTACTTACATTGCCTACGCACTTTGCTCTCACTCTCCACATCCGTCTAAATGCTGAGATAAGCCGTAAAAATAAACCCTCAAGCGCATTTCAGCGATTAGTAGCCCTTATATTTACAGATAGCTAGAAATTATTTGCTCAACACTTAAACAGACAAATGTCGTTAATTATGCTGATCGTACGGAAGGCGAAACCAACACTCTAAAATGCTTAACTATAACTTTAACCTATGAAACCCATCAGGTTTTCTGAAGTAATGAAGACCGCAAACATCGCTCTCAGAATATATGCCCAGAGAGAATAATAAAAGCAGAATGAAATACTAAAGAGAGGGACGATTGCTTTTCGCTTTATCAGGCTAAGTGGCTTAAGAAGATGTACTTAGGCCACAGCATGAAAACATTCCTTTTTTGTCATTGCTGATTCATTTAGCGTGCTCAAAATATCTGCGCTCATCGGCTCAACAAAGAAGCCGTCTATTTCAGAGCTGTTTTCCGTAGACTGCCAGCTGCGCTCACTAGAGGTGGTGATGGCTACAATGACAATGCCTTCTGGCTGAACGCTTTGCTTAATTTGGCGAGCGATTTGGGGAGACCAGGTTTGGCCATCGTCCCCGGATAGAATCACTAGGTGTGGTGGATCTGCTTGGGCTAACGCCAGTGCCTGCAAGGGTGAAGTGATGGTTACCACTGGGCAGCTAAGTGTCTGAGCAAGATCTTTCGTTTCAGGCAGCTTTCTAGAAGGCGCACCGACGACCAGAACATAGTTTTGCGAGTCTTTCATAGTGGCCCTCTTATTTGCAGATGAATTGGATCAAATAGACTTAAAACAAACAGGGCAAAGGGCAAGATAAGCCCTTCTCAACTATGACGACCTTTTGAAAAAAACTTTTACGCTAGCAAGCCTTCTTATTGAGTGTTATCAAAAGTACAGCCAGTGCACCTGTTCCTTTGTGCGCTGGCTGACTCTCTTCTACCAAAAGGCGGGGCTTTCAAAAGCATTCGTTTAAAAACATGAAGGAATGTTCCTAAACTTAACGGACTATTTTTAGATGAATTGTTTTGAGATGATGTACGCCATCTCCCCTGTCGACGTTTCTTCTATCAATGAGAGAGATGACGTGCGAGGGGTAGTGCTAAGGAGAATAGTGCTAGGGCGACAGGCGAGCTTTTTTGAGACGGTTGTCTTCATACCAGCTGGCGATCGCCGGTACCCAGGCCTGAAACTGTGGCCAAATTGCTTCACAAAGTTTTTGTGCTTCTAGCTGAGCATCGGCTTTCCAGCGTAAGTCGAGTAAGTGCATGAGCGAGCGGGCATTCGCTGAAAGCACCCAATGCTGACGAACGTCAAAAGGAATGAGGCCCCTTGCGTGCTCTTCCGAAAATCCTTGATCAATCCGAGTTTTGTAACGCTTGCAGCCCTGAATGCACCACTCCAAATCTTGCTGCCGCAGCTCTGCTGTGTACTCGTACTTTTTGCCTTGTCGATCGGTATATGCGCCCAAAGGTCGTAGATAAAAGACGTCTTCTACGTCGGTTTTCCCGTCTACGACATCGATAATACGAGAGCCTGTGTAGCGAAAGGACTGTACATCGAAGCTTAATCCAACGCGATGAGTCCGAATTTGCTGCATGGTGGAGTGCGGAAAGAATCCACAGTTCAGCACAATTTGAGGATGTTCTAGAGGGCCATAGTGGCCGCGGCCACCCTTGAGCAAATTTCGAATCACCAGCTCACCAGCTTTCTCTTCGGAGGGCCATTCAGCGCGCTGGGCCCACACAAATGCTTCAGCATAGTCTTCGTGCATAGCAGCATAGATAGTCTGCTGAGGATTGGGCGTTTTTGAAATGACTTCGACTCTGAAGCGGTCCATAGAAAAACTGAAAGAGGTGTTTTGTCTATTTATGGTCGCTGATTATTTGGCACAACCCTGAAGTCTTCCTAGGAGATTTAAGGTTTGCTGCTCCTGATGTCGCCTAATACAGACAGCTTTGGCAATCATCCTTCAGAATTTCAACCCATTCGGATTTCAACCCATTCGGATTTCAACCCACAGACCATTCGGCGTGCCGCCATACAAAGATCAGAGCAACCCCTTAAAATAAGGCTATCCACTCAGCAGTTGCGATTTGGTTTCGCACACAAGGAAGTATTAAACCATGGCATTTTTTGGAATGGGAATCGGAAAAAAAGACGCACTGCCTAGCGAAAAAGACGCTTTGCCAGGGCGCGATAAGGTGATGCCTGTACCAGAGAAGCACTACGTGAATGGCAACCTCATCAAGGGCGATTTTCCAGAAGGGATGGAGAAAGCCGTATTTGGATTGGGATGTTTTTGGGGCGCTGAGCGTAAGTTTTGGCAGGCTGAAGGCGTGTATAGCACGGCGGTAGGCTATGCGGCGGGCACCACGCCAAATCCTACCTATCGAGAGGTGTGTTCTGGCATGACGGGCCACAATGAAGTTGTTTTAGTGGTGTTCGACCCTAAAGTCATCAGCTACGACGCATTGCTCAAGCTCTTTTGGGAAAGCCACAACCCAACACAGGGAATGCGTCAGGGAAATGACAGAGGCACTCAGTATCGCTCTGGCATATACACTTATTCCGATGCTCAGCTAAACGCGGCAAAAGCGTCGAAAGAAATGTATCAGGAGAAGCTAACTGAGGCGGGGTACGGAGATATTACAACTGAGATTTTGCCTGCATCTGAGTTCTACTACGCGGAAGATTATCACCAGCAGTACCTGGCGAAGAATCCAAACGGTTACTGCGGACTCGGTGGGACGAATGTGTCTTGTCCTATCGGGGTGGCAACAGCGTCTTAGGAATCTATCAACCTGGAATTTTCTAATAAGCAAAGACGATAGGGCGCAAAGAGGAAATACTCTTTGCGCCCTAGCGTCTTTTTGAGCATGTTGTCTATTCAACCATTCTCATCGACGACCAGCTTCAACTGTGTCGCTTTTGATGCCATTGCCAAGCATGAGTGATGATGTATTCGATGTCGGGATATTTCGGCTGCCAGCCTAAGATAGATTGGGCTCGCTCGCTGGTGCCGACAAGGCTTGGTGGATCTCCGGGGCGGCGATCGCACGGCACGGCCACAATCTCCTTACCTGTAACCTTGCGAGCCATCTCAATTACTTCTTTGACCGTAAAGCCGCTACCGTTACCAAGGTTGAAGAACGAGGTCTCGCCGCCTTTGAGCAAGTATTCTAGCCCTCTTACATGAGCATCGGCCAAGTCAGACACGTGGATGTAGTCGCGAATGCAGGTGCCGTCGCGGGTGTCGTAGTCTTCGCCAAAGATTGAGATAGAGTCACGCTTACCCAATGCTGCAAACAGCACGAGCGGAATGAGATGGGTCTCTGGGCTGTGGTCTTCGCCAAGGCGTCCCTCTGGGTCTGCGCCAGCTGCGTTGAAGTAGCGAAAGCAAACTGACTGTAATCCGTAGGCCGATTGAAAGTCGATCAGCATTTTCTCCACCATTAGCTTGCTGGTGGCATAGGGGCTGATGGGATTCTGGGGATGGTCTTCAGGAATGGGGACGATTTTGGGTGGGCCATAAATGGCGCAAGTAGAGGAGAATACCAGGCGCTTTACATCGGCTGCAACCATGGCCTCTAGCAGATTGAGCGTGCCGTATACATTGTTGCGATAGTACTTGGCGGGCTCACTCACAGATTCCCCGACCGCAATGTAGGCGGCAAAGTGCATGACAGCGGCCACATTGTATGTACTAAAAATCTCGTCTAGCAGCGCTCTATCGGTCGTGTCGCCGACGATGACTTTGGCCTGCAAGTGTTGCTGTGCGAGTTCCTTATGGCCGTATTCCAAGTTGTCTAAAATGACGGCCTGATAACCTGCGGACTCTAGGGCCAGAACAGCGTGTGAGCCAATGTAGCCTGCGCCACCCGTAACTAAGACGGTGGGTTTATCAGTCGCGCTAGCCATCACAGAATCAGAAGAATCGATTGCCATAACTCAATTTCTTTAAATAGACCGATCGATGAGCGGTTAAATAAGCCAGATATTCGTACACTTACAGCCGTAGGTCATCTTATATTAATGATTCTTCGCCAGTCGGTGTTTTTAACACCAAATTGTCTCTATGAATCACGGTTTCAGTGCCTTCGTAGCCGAGCAGACTAGAGATTTCGGCAGAGCGATGACCGCAAATTTTACGCAGGTCTTCGTCTCTGTAGTTGACTAGGCCTCGGGCAATTTCTTTGCCATGGCGATCGCACACCAAAACCGCATCTTGCTCACCAAACTCACCTTCTACCTCAGTAATCCCAGCTGGCAGCAAAGACTTACCGGAAGAACGAATTGCTGCTGTTGCCCCTTCATCCAAATACACGCGCCCAGCCGGGATCAAATTTCCGGCAATCCATCGCTTACGCGCGGTAGATCGAGCCTTGATCGCTTCAAACAAAGTCCCAATAGGCTCACCCGCCAAGATTTTGAGCAGGTTTTCTGGGGTTTGGCCCTGGGTAATCACGGTGTGCGTACCGGCAGCTGTGGCGATGCGGGCGGCTTCTATTTTGGTTGACATGCCGCCGGTTCCCCAGCTAGAGCCCGCGTCACCAACTTTTGCGGTGAGCTGATCGATATGGTGCACTCGGCTGATGGGTTGTGCTTCAGGGTCTTGCCTAGGATCTGCTGAATATAGCTGATCGACATCGGTGAGTAGAAACAAATAGTCCGCGCCGACTAAGCTCGCAACCAGGGCAGAGAGGGTATCGTTATCACCAAACTTGAGTTCGTCGATGGCTACGGTGTCGTTTTCATTCACGATGGGAATCACGCCTAGCTGCATGAGCTGACGAAAGGTGCGGTAGCTGTTGACATAGCGCGATCGTTGCGCCAAGTCGCTACGGGTAAGCAGCACCTGGGCAATCGGCTGAGTTAGCTCCGAAAAAAAGTCGTCATACACTCGCATCAGGCGGCCTTGCCCCACAGCGGCCACGGCTTGCTTCAAGGCGATGGTTTTCGGTCGCTGAACAATGCCCAGCCGAGCGCAGCCTACTCCCACCGCACCAGAAGATACCAAAATCACCTGATGGCCCTGCCGCTGCAATTGGCATAGCGTCTCTACGAGTCGACCTATGGTCGCCAAAGCCAAATGCCCCGTATCCGGGCGAGTCAAGCTAGAGGTACCGATTTTGACGACGAGAGTTTTTTGTAGGTTTTTTGGCGATTTTTTGGGCAGAGACGGTTGCGGAGTGCGCTCAGGCATAGCAGGAATAAGGCACGGCTAGAATCAGACGTAGCGAGACGTCAAGAATATCGAGGTGACAATGATAGATAAAGCCACACACAAAAATAGGGACAAGCCAAAAAGGCCCGTCCCTGAATCTTAAAACGAGAAGTAAATAATATTACTCCCGGTTCTTAAAGTGAATTTGTATGAAGTTATTAAAATAAGGTCTTAAGTTAAGTTTGACCTTGTTTACATATTCATGCACAAGTTTACGTGGATACGCTCTCATAATATTTTCTTTAGTATTCACATCAAAAAATGTTGCGAGACCGTTACATTTCTCTTTGGGGCTACTAGGAAGTACTACTCCGCGAGTGCCTCCTTAGTAGACTGCTCACGTGCCCAGGTTTGCATTTAAGGTAAGGCTTGGAGGGTGACTCCCAGCTGCTGAGATATCCAAAATTCGGCGTTGCGCAGTAGGTTTTTAGGGTCTCTAGAATTTGGCTTCAGCATGGGCTGCACCAAAATTGTGAGCAGGCCAACGCGGTTACCGGCCAAGATGTCGGTGAAGATGCGATCGCCCACCATCGCCACTTGGTCAAAAGGCAGTCCCATTTGTTCGGCGGCGACCCGCAGCTTTCGCCGAGAAGGCTTGCCTGCACTGGCAATAAAAGGAACTGGCTGGTTGTCATGCATTATGCTTTCGGCAATGCTGCGAATGCGATCGTAGCCAACGTTGTTGCTCACTAGCGAAAGCGGTACCACCTGCTGAATGTCTCGCACCCAGTCCTGTACCGCCGGATCGAGCTGTTTTTGGCCGACGGGGACGATGGTTTCATCGACATCTAGAATTAGTCCTTTCAAGCCTTTGGATTGGATAACTTCTGGGGTAAGGCCCAAAATGGACTGGCCCAAGATTAAATCGGGCTGCAATAAATCGACCCAGCTCATAGGCGGTTTTCAGGAGTAGTGTTTGATTGGGGTTGGAGAAGGAATTATTCGGCAGATTCTGCATCGACGCGATCGCGAATTTGCCCTTGAGCCGACTGATGCTCAGCCAACGTACGGCTGAATACGTGCGTTCCGTCGTAGCGGGCTACAAAATATAGATACTCACTGGGCTCAGGATTCAGCGAAGCTTCTAGACTGGCGACACCAGGACTGGCTATTGGTGTAGGCGTGAGCCCTGCATTCATGTACGTGTTGTAGTCTGTCGGGGTCTCTACTTGCGCGTAGGTCAGCGGCACTTCTTTTGTTTGTCGAATACCCAAACCGTATTCCACAGTAGGATCCGAGCCGAGGGTGATGCCTTCGTCCAGCCGGCGAGAAAATACGCCTGCGATTTCGTCGCGTTCTTCTGCGACGACCGCTTCTTTTTCGACAATGCTAGAGAGCGTCACCCAGTCCAATAGAGTGTAAGGGCTTGGCTGAGCGTCGTAAACGGGCAATGCCACGCTTTCAAAGCGACTCAGCATCGCGTCAACGATGCCCTCTGCGGTCACGCTACCTGCATCCATTTGATACGTATCGGGATACAGAAAGCCCTCAAGGTGGGGGATGCCTTCTGGTAGCCAGGGATAACGGTCGTAGGGAATGGACTCTGTTACGGCCAAAAAATCTTCAGCCGTCGTAAAGCCGTCTGCTTCAAACATTTCTGCCATTTGCTGACGGTTCCAGCCTTCGGGCACGGTAAAGCTGGTTTGGATGACATCGCCTTCCCAAATGGTGTTGGCGATTTCGCCGAGACTTTGCCCGGGTGAGATGATGTAGCTACCGGCCTGAAAGCCGCCTTCTTCTCCCCGAAAAGATTTCCATCGGCTCAGCAGCTTCCACGCGGTTGTCGAGCGGATGAGTCCGTTCGCTTCTAGGTCTTGGCCAATTTGATTGGAGGCGGTGCCAGCGGGGATTTGTACCTGAACAAAGCTGTCTTCACTGACTTCGTCTGCGGCGAGTACGGGCGACTTTGCCCAGCTCCACCAGGCCCAGCTTTGCCCAGCAATCAGGGCCGATAGGGCTAGCAGCACAATGTAGAAGAGCCGTTTTGAACCACGCATAGTTGAAGAAACAGTGTTTTAAGCAGCGACGGGGTAAAGGGAAACCCATTATCCCAAATGATACTTTTACAAACTTTAGTCCAGAACGTCAAATAGTTTGTCTTCTAGCTGCGATCGCATTTTCTGAAATTCTTCGGGTTCTACCAGCTCTATTTCGCCATCTGCTGAGCGTGTCGCAAAAAATAGCAGCGGATCTAGCGGTGTACACAGCGTATACTGCGAATCCTCATGGAAGAAGTTTGCCAAAATCTGAAACTCTTCGGTCACCGGATGTTCGTCGCCTTCTTCACTAATATCAAGTGAGAAGCAATCTTCTTCATCGGCAGCGGGTAAATTACCTGCGGCCGTCAGCGTATGGGCAGATCGCTCTAGCAATAAATCCAGCTCGGCTAAGACAGCTCTTGCCGTGGGAAAGAGCTGATCAATATCGTCTTCTTCAATATCGACGAGCACTTCTGCTTCGTCATCGTCGCTTTCGTCGTCAGACTCCCACACAAAAATTTCGATGGGCAAGTTCACCGGCAGCAGCAGCAAAAACTCAGTGTCCTCTACGTCGATACTTTTTTCTACATAGCAGGCCAGCTGACGCTCATCTTCATCGGTGAGCATCACAACAGGATATTCAGCGGGCTCATCTAACAAACTGGGATCGATTTCCACGGGTGATATCTCCTGATATGTGTTTACTGTTTTGATTGGAGCTGCTGCTGATAAATGTCTACTGCTTCAACGCATCGCGTCTGGCATCTAGCCACTGCTGCAAAATAATCGCAGCCGCTTTTCGATCAATCAGCTCTTTGTTGTCCCGTAGCGATCGCCGCTGCGCAATTAGCATTTGTTCGGCTTCGTACGAGGTCAGCCGTTCGTCGACAAACTCCACTGGCAAAGCCAACGCCTTCGATAGACGATGGGCAAATTTTTGAATCTTTTTGGCTTGGAAGCCTATCTGTCCGTCCATAGTGTACGGCAGTCCGACCACTAAAACTTCAACGGATCTTTCTTCAATTAATTGGGTAAGTGGTGCCAGGACACTATCAAAATCAGTTTTGCGAATGGTGGTTAAACCGGTCGCGATCAGGCCAGTGCCATCGCAGCCAGCCACGCCAATTCGCCTTGCTCCCAAATCTAGACCTAGCGCAGAAACCATAGCCCTGTTGTGAAACCGACCTAGTCGCTCGCCCTATCGCCACTGTCCTTCTGCTTACCATCGCGAACTCGCCCATCCGACGACTGCCCAGACATATTCTCCAGCGAAAACCGATCCCAGCTCAATCCATCTAACGCTGGACTATCCAAAGCGGGTCCAAACTTCAATCCGCTCCAAGAAAATCGTCCTGGCATCGGCGTCCCTGTCGGCTGCAAACCTGGCAGCACATCCGGCATCTTCAGTCCTTCTAAGGCACCTGCTTTGGACTCACGCACCTTGTGCCATACCGAGCGCGACATCATCAGCGTATGCTCAATCTCTAGCGCTCCAATCTGGCGGAGATATTCTTCTCGCTCTGTCTGATAGTCCAAAGACATGATTTGCAAAGGCTGACCTGGAAACTTCTGCACCACACCTGCCATCTGGGCCAATAGCTCTGGATACAGCCAGGTGTATGCCGGATGCACAGTCAGCTTTGCCGTGTGAGAATCTGTGCCATCTCGACATAGCGTCAGCTCAAAGTAGCCGATGGCCGTTTTGCGCTGAGGCTCGAAGACGTATGCGATCGCTGTATCCTGACGACTCATCCAACCCGTCAGCTGGTTTTTTAGCTTCCCCGCCAAATTCGTCTTAAAGTCTTGAATTTGATAGTCGAGTACCTGGCGCACCAGCGGTGGAATCGACACCGTCTCCAGCTGGTAAATTAGCTGCGCATCCGCATTGCTAACCGGCAGTAAATTCGGTAAGTCCGGATCGCGCTCGGCTAAAACTGCCAATTGCTCGGGCTGAATAGACCAGTAGGTTGCCTTAGCTAGAGGCTGAAATCCGTTCTGCCGATATAGCGCCAGCCCAAACTGGTCATTTACATCGGTTTCACTAATCCAATACTGAGCTTCGCGAATATGCTCAAAGCAGTAGCGCAGTAGGCGCGAACCCACATCCATCCCCAGATGAAGGGTGCGCTCTTTGCGGTCTTCCTTTTCAAGGGCTCCGCCAATGCTTTTTCCAGTACTTTTTCCAGTGCTCTTCCCTGAAACTTTGCCAGAAGCTTTACCGGCAGCTAGTCCACCCGCTCGTTTTTCTGCCTGCCCTTTGGCTAAGTTCACCAGCATCCGATCAATCTTCCAGGTGCTGAGAGTCTGGTTGAATGGCGTTACATGAATCATGCCTTGCAGGTAGCCTTCAGCTTCAGCCACGAAGGCAGAGAACATGTGCTGCAAGGGGTTGGGGAATAACGTTAGTGCCTTCAGCGGACCGTACCAGCGGCGCATTTGCTGAATGTAGTCGTCTATGTCGGGGGTATCGGTTGAGTGAGAGGCAATTTCTGTTGCGCCCGCCACCTTAAGCCCGTCCAAATCACGCAGGTGAATTGACCGAATGGAAATATCCGTATTAGAAGACTGGCTACGAGTCATGGAATACTCCGTGGATGGGAAAAGCAAACTAGCTCTTAGGCCGGATCAAAACCACAGGGGTCTGCTCGTCAGCATTTCCCGCTGGGTTATCAATCAGGGCCTGGATGAGCATTTGCTCGTCGGTGTTTTGGGTCTTAGCAAGTATTTTAACCGCTTTTAAATCGTTCACGTCGACGATGGCAGCCTGCAATCCGGTTTCTTGGAAAATATGGTCGACCAAAGCCTGAGAGCGACTGGGCCCTAGCACGATGAATTGGTCAAACGGCGGGAGTGTCCCGGTGACGTCGTCGATTAACCGGGCTTGCTCACCGGCTAGGTTGTAAAACATGCCGGGTGAGCCGAAGATTTTAGCAACTGCGCCAATAGCAAATGCGGATGCAACCTTCCACGGACCAGAGACATCGATTAGGGTTTGCATGCCACAAGCTGTCGCTAGGCTAGAGGTAGACATGAAGTAGTAGCACAGTCGCTTGGCGAGCCAGCCTGGGTGCACGGTCGTTGGGTGGCGTAAGCGGCCCTGCATGATGGCAACGGGGGTTTCGCCGATGGTGACGATGTCACCAGGTTGGGCGCAGGGGGTGACGTACTTCTTTACGATTTCAACGGTGCTATCGAGGTTGGTAAGCAGGTGAGTGGGCACTGGCAAAATGTGGGCCACGCTGTTTTCTCGCCAGCTGGTGGCGTTCTCTGGATTTGGGAACTTCAGCGGTACGATTAGGTGACCTGTTTTTGGGATACGTCCTTCGGGGCCATAGGTTAAGTAGTTTACTTTCAGCCATAGCGACTTCAGTCGGCTGAGGTCTTCGCCGGTAATGTCGACTTTGATGCTGGCGTTGGTGGCTTGGCCTACTTTTACGATGTAAGCAAACCAATAGTTGTCGGCGCGGGCGGGGAAGTCTTCGTGCTGCGGAATAATGTCTGTTTTGACGGTTATGCCGTCAAGGCTATCGCCAGAGAGTAGCTCGTAATCAATGCTGACTTCAGGGATAAAGATTTCGAGCGATCGGGTGCGATTACTGAACACTGCATCAAGCGAAATGGCGTAGTGATTGCTTTCGTAGGTGTCGAAGGTCCAATCGCGAGCGCTCAGCTCTAGGTCGTTACCGGGCCGTTGGCGGTACTGCCACTCAATAAATAAGTAGCCGATGATGCCGATAATGATCAGCAGCGTGACCAGCCATCCCAAAAACTCCATAGTCAACCCTTGCTCCTAAACCCGAAACCTTACGCACCAGATTGTAGGTGATTGTATGTAACAGCACTAGCGACGCAATCTGAACGCTGTCGATTAGCGCAGCAGATTGAAGAGCGCATCGTCTAGTTCATAGCCGAGCATTTGTGTCATGAATTTGAGCCGCGATCGCCCGTCAATCCCCTGTTGAGCTAGCCAAGTATCCAGCGTAAAGACTTTGTCCATTACAAAAATCTCTAGCGCTTCTGGGTTGTAGCGAATGCCGTCTAGCGTGCTGAACTGGTGGGGAACGAGCATGGCGGTGTAGCGACTAAGCTCGCCCGATTCCCAGTCGAGATAGAGGGGGAGCCAGGGGTATTTGGCATTGAGCCGAATGAACCAGAGGCGAATTTCTGGAATCTCTGAGAGCTCGCGAGGGTCGGTGTCTTCGCGGGAGAAGTCGATGTCGAAGCTGAAGGTGAGCTGAGGGTTGCTGAGGTCGTTTTCAGGGCTATTTTCGGCGGCGGTCGATGATCCAGGAACGCGGCTAGCCAACACAGGATCGATGACGACTTGGGCCGGGGTGAGGTCAAGAGATTGGAAATGGGTCGTGGTTAGCGCGATCGCATGTTTCATATGAACGAAAGATCTCTAGCTGGGTAGAAAGGACGTGTAGAATAACGCAACACCTTATAGACGCAGTCTATCGCTATGGCCGTTTCTTCTCCTATTCGCGTCTGCATCACGTTAGGTACCCGCCCTGAAGCGATTAAGCTAGCGCCGGTGATTCAAACCTTTCAGCAGTTGCCACAGTTTGACACCAAAGTCGTGCTTACTGGGCAGCACAGAGAAATGGTGGCTCAGGTCATGTCTTTATTTGACCTAGAAGCCGACCACAATTTGGATATCATGCAGCCAAAGCAAACCCTTAGCGACATCACCTGTCGCAGCCTGCAAGGGTTAGAGAAATGCTTTGTAGATATGCAGCCCGACATGGTGATTTCTCAGGGTGACACCACCACAGCCTTTGCTGCTGCGCTGGCTGCGTTCTATCAGCAAATTCCGGTGGGGCATGTGGAGGCAGGACTGCGAACAGATAATATTTTGAATCCCTTTCCAGAAGAAGCCAATCGCAGGCTGGTTTCGCAAATTGCTACGCTGCACTTTGCCCCGACTGAAACTTCTGTTGCGAATCTGAGGACGTCTGGGGTGCGTGAGGGCATCCATCAAACGGGTAATACCGTCATCGACGCGCTACTACGAGTCGCCGATAAGTCACCTACCTGCGAAGTCCCTGGACTGGACTGGGCGAAGTATCGGGTCATTCTCTCGACCGTTCACCGCCGAGAGAACTGGGGCGAGCCGCTTGCAGATATTGCGGATAGCTTTTTACAGATTTTGGCGCAGTTCCCTGATACGGCGCTGCTGCTGCCGTTGCATCGCAATCCCACTGTGCGAGAGCCGCTAAAAGCAGCGCTCGATAGCCATCCACGAACCTTTTTAGTAGAGCCGCTGGACTATGCTCAGCTGGTGGGGGCGATGAAGCGATCGCACCTTCTTCTCACCGACTCTGGCGGCCTTCAGGAAGAAGCTCCAGGCTTGGGCAAACCCGTCCTAGTGTTGAGAGAAACCACCGAACGACCAGAAGCTATCACGGCTGGCACCGCCAAGCTGGTAGGGACTAATCCAACCACAGTTGTAGAAGCTGCCAGCAAATTACTTGGCGATGAGTTGGCCTACGCCGCTATGGCTAAAGCCGTTAATCCTTTTGGGGATGGCCATGCTGCCGAGCGAATCGCAGAGATTGTGACGACACACTTTCAAGAGGTATAGACAAAAGGGATAGAGCGTCTTATGGCCGCATTTGGCCCTACGCTTTATCGTCTGACTTTGGTTTCTTCAGCAAGTTTTTCTTAGATGCCTTCAGCTCTTTCCACAGCTTCTTGATATCGTCGTAAGCATCTACGCTACTGACCTTACCGCCTGTTTCTAGTCCGCAAATGAGTGACACCCGCTGAGCAAACTCCTGCAAGTTTGCATTAAAAGCCAAGTTCTGCGGCGTAAATTCTCCGTGATAGCGGCTACGCGGCGTCAAAAACTCATCTAATTGCTCGTTCTTATCTTTTTCAGACATCGATGGAACTCTCTAAACAAAACGGTAGAAAAACAGGCAGCAAACACATTCGGATCAAAACGGAGTATTACAAGCGACTTAAATTGAAGATGCTATACGGTCTTAAAAGCGTAAGCGAACACAAAAGAGAATACAAAGTTAAATTACAAATTTTGACCGAAAGTTGACTTTATATAGCTTAATCCTAGGTTATTTGAATTGCTGGAGATCGGCGAAAACCCGATGAAGGTCAGAGGTGGCTGCAGAGTTGTGCTGTAGTAGCGTCCAGCGGAAAAATACGGCGTGACTAACATAACCTCTATAAAGGTGTTTTTTCATCTGCCAATCAACACAAAATTGACTGTCCCCTTATCAAATATGGTTGAAGTGAATGGGTAAGATACTAGTATCAAGTCTTTTGTATGTGTCTCAATAGTTACGTCATTGTCAGTCATAGCCTTGTTAAGTGTGACCGAGGGCGCTGCTAAGCTAATTAAGCATCTACATAACTTGCCTTGTAGCTGAAAATTTTTTGCGCTCATGAGTTTAGTTCCCATCTCTGGTAGATTGCGCGGTGCGCAGCAGTGGCTATTGAATAGTGTTTTGAAGGCTGGCAGTCTTGGGATTGGCCTTGCGGCACTTATAGCGCCATCCAGTACAGCGGCTGAACGGGTCGTTGTCAGAGTAGGACCCCTGAGCCAAGCGATTGAGCTAGCGGATCTTGAAACTTTTGCTGAAACGGGCGAAGTGCCTGCGGGCCTACAGCTCTATGAACAGTTTTTATCGCCTTCTTTGCAGCGAACGCTAAAGCAAGAGCTGGCGCTGGACCCTGGAATGAGCGATCGCATTATCGAAGACGTACTGCGTTCAGCCAACGGCGAACTTCTGCTAGACACGCTCTCTCGCGTTGCGCCAAACCTGACGGTGCCGCAGCTTCAAGCAGCTATTCGCGTCGCCGCTTCACAGTCCGATGGGCTCAGCGTTTTGGGCATTTTGCGCGCGATCCCTCAGACGACGTTAGAAGTGGATATTACGGCTGCGATCGCCTTGATGACTCAGCTCAATTTCTCTAACTTAGAAAGCCGATCCCTCAGCGGTCTACTAGAGCAAGAACTACAGGTTGATAGCCTCATATCGCTACCCAGCGACATCGATCCAGCAGCCCCCGGCACCGCAGATATTTCACAGCGCTCTGTCAGCTTCCGCGATGTAGATCGTCAGCGGATTATCCCCGCCGAAATATATTGGAGCGATACGGCTCGTGGCCCTCTTGTAGTCCTTTCTCACGGCTTTGGAGCCGATCGTTTTTTTCTGGACTACCTGGGCACTCACCTTGCCTCTCACGGACTCACGGTCGTCTCGGTTGAGCATCCTGGTAGTAACTTAAGCGCACTGGTCAATCTGCCTGTCGATCCGGAAATGGCAGGCGAACCCAGTCGCATTCTGCCCGCGCAAGAATTTTTAGACCGGCCCCGCGATGTGAGCTTTGTGCTCGATCGCCTAGAGCAGCTAGACGAAGGTAACTCTCTGTACGGTGGTTTGTTCAATACAGAAGACGTCACGATTATTGGTCATTCTCTAGGCGGCTATACCGGGCTGGCGCTTGCAGGGGCGAAGTTGGATCTGCGATCGCTGGGTACCTTCTGCCAAAATCTTCAACCATTGGGCGTTTCTCCTGCCGACTGGCTCCAATGCGCCGCTGTTGATCTTGAAGAACAACAGGCTGACCTGAGTGACGACCGCATTAAGCAAGTCGTGGCGATGAATACCCTCACCGGTCAGCTCTTCGGCGAAGCGGGTCTTTCAGACATCACCGTCCCCACCGTTCTACTCACTGGCACGCAAGACAGCGTTACGCCCACACTCGATCAGCAGCTTGGCGCATTCACTCAGCTCTCGGGCGACAAATATCTCCTGGCCGTCATTGGCGGCACTCACTTGAGCGTGGGCGATCCTGGAAATGTAAATCCCGCGCTCACCGAGCTACCTTTTATGGCCGAGCTACGCGTGGAAGAAACTGCGCAGCTCCGTCAGCTGATCAAAGGCGTCTCACTCAGCCTGGTAGAACAGCGAACGGCGCAAGCTAGCCAATACAAGCCCTTTCTCAGTTCTACTTACGTGCAGTCACTATCCACTTCGGTGCTGCCGCTCAGAATGGTGCAAGTTCTCCCCGATAGCGTGCGCAGCTGGCTGGACTTCACCGCTCGCGTCTCGGCGACGACTGCGCCGACGCTATCTGATCGCATCCTGACATTGGGCTACTTGGGCAGTGTTGCGCAGCGTCAGCAGTGGCATACCGCGATGGCGGTGCACTTGCAGGCTAGCCAGATTATGACGGTGTTGCGCTCACCGATTCCTTTCTTTCCCGGCTGGTAAAAAAATTGATACCAACATCTCCTAAGGTCGGTTGTTCTGCCAGAATAGAAGACTGAAAAGTCTAAAGCTTTTACTGGCAAACATTTCCACTGGAGAAGATCGAATGGCGGATAATCGCAAAAGTCAGGTAGTCACCCAAGGCGTACAGCGGGCTCCTAACCGAGCGATGCTCAGAGCTGTTGGTTTTGGAGATGACGACTTTAAAAAACCTATTGTGGGCCTAGCCAACGGCTACAGCACCATTACACCCTGCAACATGGGGATCAACACGCTCGCCATTCGGGGCGAAAGTGCGCTGCGCGAAGCCGGTGCGATGCCTGCGATGTTCGGCACGATTACCATCAGCGATGGCATCTCGATGGGGACCGAAGGGATGAAGTATTCCCTTGTGTCCCGCGAGGTGATTGCTGACTCTATTGAGACGGCCTGCACTGGGCAGAGTATGGACGCGGTGCTGGCGATTGGGGGCTGCGATAAGAATATGCCGGGGGCGGTGATTGCGATCGCACGCATGAATATCCCAGCCGTATTCGTCTACGGCGGCACCATTAAACCTGGCCATCTAGACGGCGAAGACCTAACAGTCGTCAGTGCCTTTGAAGCAGTGGGGCAATACAGCGCCGGCAAAATCAGCAAAGAAAGACTCGATGCGGTAGAACGTCATTCCTGTCCTGGCGCGGGTTCCTGCGGCGGTATGTTTACCGCAAATACAATGTCTTCTGCGATTGAAGCGATGGGCTTAAGTCTGCCCAAGTCTTCGACCATGGCGGCTGAGGATGAAGAGAAAGCAGAAAGCACTGAGAAGTCTGCGTTTGCCCTAGTAGAAGCGATTCGTCAGCAGATTTTGCCCAAGGATATTCTCACGCGTGAGGCGTTTGAGAATGCGATGGCGGTGATTATGGCTGTGGGGGGGTCGACTAATTCGGTGTTGCATTTGTTAGCGATCGCACACACCATCGGCGTACCCCTCTCCATCGATGACTTCGAGGCCATCCGCCAAAAAGTCCCTGTCTTCTGCGACCTCAAGCCTTCTGGCAAGTACGTCGCCACCGACCTCCACAAAGCAGGCGGCATCCCCCAAGTGATGAAAATGCTGCTAAACGAAGGCCTCCTCCACGGCGACTGCATCACCGTCACCGGCAAAACCGTCGCCGAAAACCTCGCCGACATCCCCGACCAGCCCGCCGCTGATCAAGACGTCATTCGCCCCTTCACCCAACCGATGTATAAGCAGGGCCACCTCGGCATCCTCAAAGGCAACCTCGCCCCCGAAGGCTCCGTCTCCAAGCTCACCGGCATCAAGAACCGCAGCATCACCGGCCCCGCCCGCGTCTTTGAATCCGAAGAAGACTGCCTTGACGCGATTTTAGCCAACAAAATCAAAGCGGGCGACGTCATCGTCGTCCGCTACGAAGGTCCCAAAGGCGGCCCTGGCATGCGCGAAATGCTTGCACCCACATCGGCCATCATCGGCGCAGGCCTCGGCGATTCCGTCGGCCTCATCACCGATGGCCGCTTCTCCGGCGGAACCTACGGCATGGTCGTTGGTCATGTTGCTCCCGAAGCTGCAGTCGGTGGAACTATCGGCCTTGTAAAAGAAGGCGACTCCATCACGATCGATGCTGACAAATTGCTGCTACAAGTCAACGTTTCCGATGATGAGCTAGCAGAAAGGAAGCAGCAGTGGACTGCACCGAAACCTAACTACGAACGAGGAGTACTAGCCAAGTATGCCAAGTTAGTTTCTTCAAGTAGTAAAGGTGCGGTAACAGATAAAGACCTGTTTTGATCCAACAGTAAAATAGGGAGATGTGCGATAAGGCAACAACTGCTTGACGACATCTCCTATCTCGAAAAGCTACTGAATAACACTGGTACGATGATTAGTCACAACCAAATTCAAGAATTCTGTCAGGAAGTCATAGACAAGTTTCAGCCTGAGAAAATCATCTTGTTTGGTTCGTATGCCTATGGGGAGCCCAATCAAGATTCTGATGTGGACTTATTGGTAATCCTGCCTTTCGAAGGCCATCCAACTAAAAAGAACATCGAGATTCGGCATGCCATTGACTATCACTTTCCACTAGATTTGTTAACTCGCACACCGCAGAATATCGAAAAGCGATTGGAAATGGGCGACTTTTTCATTCAGGAGATTTTGCAAAAAGGTCGTGTTTTGTATGAAGCCAATTACGCAAGAGTGGATTGAAAAAGCCGAAAGCGACTTCGCAGTTGCACAGCTTTTGCTAGCGCAACTACAGCCTAAACACGATATTGTGTGTTTCCACGCTCAACAGTGTGTAGAGAAATATCTCAAGGCATGCCTTCAAGAAGCAAACATTTTCTTTCCTAAGACTCATGAGCTTCCCACGTTGCTAGATCTACTTCTACC
>JBHJIY010000252.1:0-18704 GCA_050042985.1 Phormidesmis sp.
AATTTGGTCGTCTTGAACGGCGCAGCCCTTAAGATACGGCACCAAAATAGGATTAACCTGAGCTGGCGGTGCCTGGAGCGACTCAGCCGGCAGATGGATGATGCCATCAATTTCATCAACAATTAGCCCCAGAGAAGAGCCCGCCTTCACAATGACTGTACTGTACTGCTGTGTGGGCCTTTCAGGAATGGGCATACCCAGTAGCTTCACTAGGTTCGCCAGCCAGATCACTCGATTTCGCCGATTCACCAGCCCGATCATGCAAGACGGCATATTGGGAATCGCCGTCACCTGCGACGTCGGCAGCACGGTCGCTTCCTCTACCGCTCTCGCCGCAAAAACAGCCGGTACCCGAGGCGCTAGCTGAAACTTAAGATAAGCCTCACCCGTTGTCTGACGATCTGAAATAGCAAGCTTTGTTTTCACTCAACCATACATAAAGGATAAAAATGAGCAAATGTGGCGTTCTCACAAGCCGCACACCCATGCCGCTGCCTCAATTGCCTACACCAGCGCTTTAAGTAAAAGACTGCCCAGGATAACGCTACTTATAACAATTTTATTTGATTCAACACATCAATGCTCAGCGCCTAAATCAAACCTCAAATCAAACCTCAAATCAAAACAGTCTTAATGGCTTCAATGAGCTCATCTTTTGTGTATGGCTTCGTCAGGTAGGCTTTGGCTCCCTGTCTCAGACCCCACATCCGGTCAATCGTCTGCCCCTTCGATGAGCAAATCACCACCGGCACTTCCTTGGTCTCCGGCGTGTGCTTTAGCTTGCGACACAGCTCAAACCCGCTGATACCCGGCATTACAACGTCTGTCACAATCACATCAGGCTTCTGCGCGATCGCCTTATTTAGCCCTTCTTTTCCCGTCACGGCTCCAATGACGCTATAGCCCTCCTCTTGCAGATAATGGCTCATCAGCTTCATCTCAGAAGGCGCGTCTTCAACAACCAGCACAGTAGCAGTCTTCGTTGTAGTCATGATGTTCACAAAAACCGTAGGCAACTCGGCAAGTATCGTCAGGAAGCGTACAAGCTCTGCGACCAAAGGAACTTCTTCCGTAAGAGCACGGGGTAGGTTATCCTACATCGTTACCAAGCTTGTTAGATACACCTAATAATTATCACCGATCGTGACCTAGATAGAAGTGCTTCTATACACAGGTATAAAAAGTCTTTTCAATCTGACTCTTTTTCCTAGAAAGGAAAAAGCGTCGGACGAGCGCCCGATCATCGACCTTTCGTCGGCAAATGCTTAAACACAATCTTTAGCAAATCAGACTGCGTAAATGGTTTAGTCAAATATCCCGATGCCCGCACCAGCTTTGCCCGCGCCCGATCGATAAAGCCCGTGTTGCCCGTCACCATCACAATCGGCGTACGCTTGTAGCGAGGATGACGACGCAGGAGCGCGCACAGTTCGTACCCGTCCAAATTCGGCATCGTAATATCCAGCAAAATCAAATCGGGCTTACTGCGAACAATCTGCATCAGCGCCTTCACCGGATCGTTAATCGCTACGACTGATAGACTTTGATCTTCTAAAAACTTTTGAATGGCATTGAGCACCGTGGGGCTATCGTCAATGCAAGCCACCGTGTAGGTTGTACGCTTGAGTGTTTCCATTCCGGCCATGCCGCCACTCGCCATCCTGCCACGGCCCGTGTTGGCACTTCCTGTGCTGGCATTTCCTGTGCTGGTACTTCTCGCGTTGGGGCTTCTCGTGTTGGGGGTCATAGGAGGCATGCCGTTAATGCGGCCGCTCATTTGCCCGTTCATACCGTTGCTAGATGCGGTTGCAGCACTAGGCAGACGGCTGGTCACAGGCTGGCCCGCTGCCCTTTGCTTACTGTTGCGCTGACACACCTCTACGATAGGGCGCAAGTCTAAACGGCAGTATACAGGCACGCCTTCGGTTTGGGCTTGCGGTACCAGCTCGTAGCTGCCCTCTCGAATATTGAGGAAAGGCTCAATCACTTCAATCGCGATCGCACCAATTAGCTGGGCGCACTGCTCCTGCGTAAGGTAGGTCTGCTCCATGAGCCATGCGATCGCCCGGTAGTCACGGCTGACCACCTCATCTACCTCATCCGAATTCTCAAAGAGCAGGCGCATTTCCGAGCGCGCAGAGGCCGGTACGCTCTCACCAAAAGCTTGCAGCTGCCGGTCTAGCCGTTCAAACGCATCCGCTGAATTAGTCGCAAAATTCAGCTGCCCCTGATCAAATAGGAGTCGCCACTCTGCCGCCTGTGCCGACAGCTTCAGGCAACCACTCACCTGTCGGCTAATCAGCTGAGCCAGCAGGCTCAAAGGGTGCAGTTTGTGAGAGGTACTGTAACTCGTGCTAGAGCGGCTGTTTATCATCTATCTACGCTGAGCTTTTTCAAACGTGAGCCAGGGGCCTTGGGTCGAACGGGGTTGAATATTCTGTTAGGTATTCTTCTGTTGAGTATTCTGCAGAGCAGCCTCATCCCACATTGCCATAACATTCTGCAAGTAGATCGTATGAAATAAATCCCATCAAACTAAATCAGAGTGTGTCAGCTACAGGATAATAGGCTACCGGCATCAGCAGATGCAACGGAAATCAACTAAAAACCATTGCGTTTGCCGTCCATTGAGACTCATCAACTATATTAGGTATACCCCGCACATAGCTTGCCCGTTTCTCTCTCAATGTAGTCGCTCAGCCACAATTCCATCAGTTTTTTTCAATATACGCAGCATAATTACGCATTTGCCCCAGCACAATAGTAGCGGCACATCCTTGCCAGGAGCTTCATACTCATACTTTGGAAGGAGTTTGGTAGGCATCTATGGCCTGTTTCTAATCCCTTCCATCGTGCTGCTCGGCGCGACCTCTTCCCGCGTGACTTCTTCAATCGCGCTGACTTGAAACACAAACCGAAAAGGCTGGCCCATACGACGGGTAATGTAGTTTTCTAGCAGTTCTACCTGCCTAGGGGTAATCGGTTCGCTCGCATTGACCACCATTCGTACCTCAGGTACAGGCAGCTGCCAATTCGTAGTGCTGCTCACTAGCTCCATATTTTGAAAGGTTTGAGTATCTTCTACGAGTGCGCGCTTTACGTTCGCTTCCAGCTGGTTTTGACGCACCAGCTCAACCAGGCTAATGCCCAGCGGAATCACCAACAGGCTAGTCAGCAGAACCACCGCGCTCAGCGGCCTGCGCGCCCGGCGAAACGGAGAATAGCCCGCCATAAAAAAGGCCACCATGCACGCCAGCGTAATGCCCAGCAAATTAGTGAGGTATAGCAAACTGGCTCCCAGCGCTAGGGGCGCGTTGAGCTGGGCAATGCCTAGGCCCACCACACACAAAGGCGGCATTAGGGCTACAGCGATCGCAGTTCCTGCCAGCGTACTCGATAGCTTTGGCTGCACCTTGGCGTAGCCACTAATGCCCCCTGCCGTAATCGCAATCCCCAAGTCCAGCAGCGTCGGCGACGAGCGCGAAGCCACTTCACTGCCATACTCCAAAAAGCCCGACCCAAACCCAATCATCGCCGAGAGCCCAATGGCGATTGCCGTTCCCACGCCTAGTGCCTTCAGCCCTTCAAGCACCAGCTCCACATCGCCTTCGAGTACCCCAAAGGCCACCGTACGAATCGGCGACATCAGCGGCGCTACTAGCATCGCACCGATAATCACCGCCGCACTGTTAGAGAGCAAACCCAATGTGGCAATGAGGCATGCACCTACTGTCAGGACCACATAGTCAATATCCAGCTCTGCCTCATCCATGAGGCTATCTTGCATATGCTGGTGCGCTTGAGGCGACACCCGCCGACCGACGAAATATTTGCGGCCCCACTCATCTAGCTGAGTCCTGATATCCGATTTCAACGGTTTATCTCCCGTAACATATAAAAATATTGCTTTTCGGCTGTTTTTTGAACGTTAAATGACTGATTAGACGAGTCCTCTGTAAGTTACTGCCAGTATCCACAGCATCTTTTTGCGCTATTACGCATCGATACTCAGCGTTGCATCAAAAATAATTTGTTTCTAAAGATATATTCTTCTAGCAGATCGTCCAGATATGTTTATATCTATCTAGGCAATTCCCCCTGCCTTTGTACTACACCGTGGAAGAGTATTATGGGATTTTTCAAGAGAATTTTTGGTAAGGACAAGCCCGCTAACGCTTCTACTTCCGTTCGCAGAGGCATTGCCAAAGCTACCGACGGCAAAGATGTACCCGACTACAAAGTAGGTCTCGATGGCGATTTTGATGAAAGCGGTCTCGCTAAGCGCGTTGCCCTTGCTTTTGATGAAGACAACCAGCTCGATGATATCGACACGCTATGGGTTGCCCAAACTAGCGCGACTGTTGTGCTCAAGGGTAAGGTGCCCAGCCAAGCTATTTTGGACAAAATGGTAAAAGTGGCTAAAGGTACCGACGGCACTGATTCTGTTGACACTAGCCAAGTTGAAGTCGGCTAGTCAATTTTATTCAACGCATGACCTCGAAAGGAGAGCAGATACTGCTCTCCTTTTGTTTTAGGTGTTTTGTCTTAGAGGCAGATATTGCGTCAAAATATAGCGTCAGAAACTAGCAGTTTGGAAAAACATGAGCGACACAACTCAGAGCGACTCAAATCAAAGCGCTACAAAAATTCCGGTCGTCGTCAACGGTGCACTCGGCAAAATGGGCCGAGCCATTGTAAAGGCCGTAGCAGACGCTGATGACATGACCCTAATGGGAGCTATTGATCGCAATCCAAAATTCATCGGGGAAGATATTGGTGAAGTCATCGGCGTAGGCCCGCTCGAAGTCCCCATACTCAACGACCTAGAGGCCACTCTAGTGATGGCTCAAAACGAAGCCGCTCAAGGCAGCAGCGCAGTCATGGTCGATGTCACGCATCCAGACAGTGTGTATGCCTCAGTGCGAGCTGCGCTGGCTTACGGTGTGCGGCCAGTCGTGGGAACCACTGGCATGAGTAACGAACAGATTCAAGACTTGGCTGAGTTTGCCGATAAGGCAAGCACGGGCTGCTTACTCATTCCCAATTTTTCGATTGGGATGGTGCTGTTGCAGCAGGCGGCTTTGCAGGCAGCAGAATATTTTGACCATGTCGAAATCATTGAGCTACACCACAATCAAAAGGCTGATGCGCCTAGCGGAACAGCCGTAAAAACGGCGCAAATGCTCTCTGAGCTAAACAAAAAATACAACCCGCCCGAAGTCGAAGAAACTGAAAAAATGACCGGCGCTCGCGGTAGCCAAACCGAAGATGGCGTCAGGATTCACAGCGTACGCTTGCCCGGACTCATTGCCCATCAGGAAGTGATCTTCGGCGCGGCGGGCCAGTCATACACGCTGCGGCACGACACGAGCGATCGCGGCTGCTACATGCCTGGCGTACTTCTCTCCATCCGCCGCGTACTACCTCTAAAATCGCTGGTATACGGGCTAGACAAAATCTTATAGAAGTGCTTTTAGACAACCAGCCTTCGACTACGCTCAGGCTTCAGGCTTGGAGCATAGCTCTTGGGATTATCTCAGGCCGTAAATATAGCTTGTTACCCGTGGCCTGAGCGTAGTCGAAGGCCTGCTCTCTAGTTGCGTCTTTCTGATTTAAAAAGAAAAAGGCTCGACCCCTTTAAGCCCCCAGGGTCGAGCTGCTCACCTGTAAGGACGCGTAATATAAAGAGTCAAATTCAATCTCCCCCAAAATGCCCCTTGGGAATAGATGAGCGGCTCGATATGCGTGCTTACGAAGTGATTCCATTGTCACCTGAGGGAACACGACACGCCTCGCAGTAAACACGGAAGTGTAGCTATGAAAGTAGCCGGATCTATTTCAAATGTTCCGTATATTTACGCTGCCCCTGAGTTCCCTTTACCGAGTAATGGAGAAATGAGAGCGAAAGTTCATCGTTTACTCACAGCGAGCCGTCCCTTTTAGCAGTAGAGCGTTTTTCTAGAAATAAAGCAGCAGGTTAAGGCCTGGAATGGTTCGAGACAGGGTCCACAGCAATAGTGTGATATAAATCACGCCAAGACTCCATTGATACCAGACCAGCGCGCTGATCAGGCCAGGAACGCAGCGATCGCGCAGACGAATATCGTTGAAGCCAAACTTGAACCAGTTGTTGAGGCTGAAGTCGAAGTAGTTCAGCCAGTTCCATTTGCGATCGCTCAGCAGCGGCGTGTAGCGATCTCGATAAAACGGAAATTTAGGGAGGATTGGCAACCGAGCAATCAGTACCTGTAGTTGACGAAGTGCTCCGTTTTCTACAAAATAGCTGCGGTCCATCAGGTCGTGGTAGCGTCCCTGCTGATATAGCCGGACAATCAGTACGCTCGGAATCGGAATAGTGAGCAGACCCACTATAGTAAGCGCAGCTAAAGGCTGACTAGCACTTTGAATAAAAAAGCTGAGCGAAATGACCAGTAGCCCTATGCTGCTCAAAGCCATCGCAATACTCTCTGCTCTCGTTGGCACAATCGGCGTGGGTGTAAGCCGACGATAGCGATCCACACCCCAAAACATCAGCGCAAATAAGGTCACAATGGTGATGCCTATGCTAAAAGTGAGGCCAACATCAGTGCCGTAGCCGCTGAGCTGGAGTAGGCTTGCGAGGACAAGCCATTGCAGCAAATTTTTACCGCGATTGACCAAGCTTGTCGGCTGGGTAGTGATGCGATCGCGCACCTTCAAATAGGTTGCTAGGTCAATCTCATCCATACTCAGCAAATCTGTTCGGCTTGCAAACGGCTGTTCGGCGACCTGTTCTATCACGGCTGCGGCCTGCACTGGGCTAAACCCAACGCTCACCAGCTTTTGAATCCCAGCTTGATTGAGGCTAGTACCCAGCAAATGCCGCCGAATCTGCGATAGCCGCAGCTGCTCTATCGTGTATTCCAGCTGATTGGCATCGCTAATCTGCTCTAGCAGCCGAAAGTTGCGTACTAAGCTCCGCAACACTGTTTCATTGCTAGTGAGTGTCGGCACCGAAAACATTTTACCGATGTAGCCAGCGCTGCCTAAAATTTTGGCTTCGCCTGCACTGAAGTCCAGATCAGCCACATTGATGCTGACAGCTTTAGGCGCTTTCCCAGCGAAGCGCCTATTACTAAAGCTGCTAAAGCTGCTAAAGCGCGCATCACCAAAGTCGAGCTGAGTCATCACGTGAGCCGCCCGCAAGCTAATCGACTTTTGAAACTGAGCCTGCCGAAAGCTCACCGCACCTTCTAAATCCGCTTCGGTGAGAAAGAGTGCCCCATCGAAGCGATTCTTTTGAAAGTTAGCGGCCGCTCGAAACCTAACGCGCTCAAAATCTGCATCGGTATGCCAGTGAGCCCGAGCGAAATTAACGGATTGAAAGTCAGCCTGGGTAAAGCTAGTAGTGCCGTGAAAGGTGGCTCCCTGCCAGTTGCTAAGGCCGTTGAACCGGGTTTGGTTCAGCCGAACTTTGTCTGCGAACAGAGCCCCCCGAAAGCTACTATCCTGCTGAAATTGACTTCGACTAAATAAGGCACTCTGAGCGAATTTTGTGGCCTGCCACTGAGTTTGCTGGGTAAAAATAGTCTCTTGAGCTTCAACCCGGTTAAGAAAATAAATATTGCTGGCATTGAACGGGCCGTTGAAGCAAGTTTTGTTTAGCAGGAGCGGCCCCTGAAAGGCGAGCGTATCTGATTGGCGAATAGTCCCTGTAGGCAGTAAAAAGCGAGAAAGCCGACGAGAGTAAATACGTGGATAAGGTGTTGTGCTCTGCTGAGTAGCCGATAGCTGAAAGCTGTGCTTAAAGTCTTCTAGCGCTGGCATAAAGGCGTCACCGTAGGCCGGAACGCGCTGAGCAATCCGACTGAGTTGAAAATTGCCCTTAATCAGTGCGCCGCTAAAATCAATGCCCAGATAGGGAGAGCTTTTGGACGTTTTTCCGCTCAGAGCACGCTGCAAAAGCTGATAAAACTGGTCGGCAAACTCAGCTGCTGCGGCTGAACTTTTGCGCAGATCACGATCACTAAAGTCACGATCGCTAAAGTTACTGCCACTGAAATCACTGCCACTGAGGTCGATATTAAAGCCTTTGAGGTCAATAACCGTCGCACCGCCTTGACGGATCGGATGAGCAATGCGCTGCTGAAGTGTAGACAGGCTGAGAGCGGGGTGGCTTTGTGAGTTTTTGGGTGAGGCGGCGGCTTTGGCTGGAGGGGTGAAGGCGATCGCAAAAACGAAGCAAACGCACAGCAGGCCGCTAAGCACTCTGGAGAGTTGGGATAGGCCAGCGCGTGCATGCCAGCAGTGGCTAGTCTGCGATGTGTAAAACAAAAGCGGTGAGATGAGGTGCGTGTTGCAGCGCTAGCCTACCCTGTTTCAAGGCGTTTTTCCTATACCAGCACCAGCAGTCGTAAGGTGAGGTTCTCAGTACGACCCAACAGCATGCCAACTGTCCCGCTACACTGAAAGGATGGACGGAATCGCAAGCTCAATCCAACCGCTGGCCCCGGATGTAGTGTCGCTGATGGCGGCAGGCGAGGTGATAGATTCGCTGGCGGCAGTCGTGCGTGAGCTAGTAGAAAACGCGCTAGATGCCGGTGCTTCGCGGATTACGGTAAGTGTGTGGCCGCAGCGCTGGCAGGTGAGAGTGACCGATAACGGCGTGGGTATGGATAAAGCCGATTTGCAGCAGGCGGCAATCGCTCACGCTACCAGCAAAATCTCAACCCGGCCTGACTTGCTCAACGTTCGTAGCTTAGGCTTTCGCGGTGAGGCGTTGCACAGTATCGCGCAGCTGGCAGATCTAGAAATTCGCAGCTGTAGCCGAAAAAATGGCGATGGAAGCGGAGAAGGATTTTCGGTAAGCTATGGGGCCACGGGTGAGACCTCGGTTGTTGCGGAAGTAGCGATCGCACCTGGCACCGTTGTCACCGTCCGCAATCTCTTCGGCAGCTGGCCCGCTCGCCGCAAAGTGCCCGCCATGAGCGCGCAGGTAAAATCAGTCGCACAGTTTATTCAGCGCCTAGCGCTATGCCATCCGCAGGTAACCTGGAAAATCGAAAAAGACGATACACACTGGTTTTCGCTTTGGCCGGGGCCTAGCGCGAAAACTATCATGCCGCAGGTTCTGCGTAGCCTACACGATACCGATATTGAAGAATTCAGTCAGGATGATTTGTACCTAGCCATTGGCCTACCCGATCGCTGCCATCGGCGGAAGCCAGACTGGTTACGAGTAGCGATTAACGGTCGGCCCGTAGAAGTAGAAGAGATTGCGCAGACGTTGACGGCTGGGTTTAGAAGAACAATTCCGCGTGATCGCTATCCCATCTGCTTTCTCCACCTCACCTTGCCGCCTACCCAGCTCGACTGGAATCGCCATCCCGCCAAGTCAGAAATCTACGTACAAGGCTTAGATACGCTTTGCGATCGGGTCACTGCTGCGGTTGGCAAGCTGCTACAAATCGACGATCTCAGCGAATCGGCCCAAACCCATAGAGCAACAGAACTGATCAAAGCCGCTGAAGCCGAAGGCAAATACACAGTGTCGCGACAGGTGGTCGGCGCAGATAGCGAGGCAGAGAATCAACTACCGGTGCAGTCTCTGTCGGACACTTTGCCTACAGCTGTGCCCGGTGCACTCACTGCGATCGCCCAGGTCAACAACATGTACATTTTGGCTGAGAACGAGGGCGGCATTTGCCTGATAGAGCAGCACATTGCCCATGAGCGAGTGCTGTTTGAACAGTTGCAGCAGCGGTGGCAGATGGTGGATGTGGACCCGCCGATTGTTCTAAAGGATTTGAATGAGACTCAGGTGGAAAGGTTGCAAGAAGTAGGCGTTGCGATCGCGCCTTTCGGCGAAAATCTCTGGGCCATTCGCAGCATCCCAGAACCTCTCAGTGGTAGAGAAGATCGAGAAAACGCCCTGCTAGAACTTAGCCTAGGCGCAAACCTAGAAGCAGCCCTGGTCGCGACCGCCTGCCGCACCGCTATTCGCAACGGCACCAAGCTAGCACTTCCTGAAATGCAAGCACTACTCAATCAATGGCAGCGAACAAAAAAGCCTCGCACCTGCCCCCACGGTCGCCCCATCTGCCTTACTCTCAAAGAATCGAGTCTTGCAAAATACTTTCGCCGTAGCTGGGTGATTGGTAAAAGTCATGGGGTTTAGTGCTTCTTACACACGCTAGAACGAGCCAAAGCAAGATTGAGCTGGCGTGAAACAAATGCAAGCTTGTCATACGCAGGCACAGTCGCTAGATGAACTTATAGAGCGTATTCAAGAGGTGATTGAACTCTGTCTGGAATTTGAAGAAAATTTCAGTCACAATTATTGAAAGATGTCAGCGATCACACACTCAAACCCAGGCAAAATAGGTGACGTTAGCTTCTCTCCTTCTGCCAGAGTCGCCGCTATCTTCAGCTGGGCGTCTTGTCGTCTGTACACTTCAACAGTCTTCGTCCGCCAGTTAGCAATCCAGTACTCTTGCACACCGTAGAGAGAATAAAGTCTGAGCTTAACTTCTCTATCTTTTTGTTCGTTTTTACTGCCTGCTGAGAGTACTTCTACGGCAAGTTCGGGCGCAACTGTAAAATGTCCTGCCTCATCAATTCCATGTTTTCTCCGTTCGTTACTAGCCCAAACAACGTCAGGAATAACCGCATCGGATTCTGTAAAGATGACTCCAACTGCTTCAGAGGCACGTCCTAATTTTGTACGACGGGACCAGCTTGCAAGTTCAATAAGAATGTTGCTACCAACATCTTGATGTTGAATATGAGGTGCGCGGGTCACAAACAATTCTCCATCAATAATTTCATAGCGACTCCAACCCCAGTCGTCAGGCATAACGTCTAGGTCTCGAATAGTCCAGCGAGTGGCGTTGGCAACCATAATCTTTGCTAGCGAATTTGCTGCGATGTGGTCATCTCAGTATAGTTTAGCGGTTCTTTTGCAGGCACAGCGGCAGTGTGTAATGGACGCTACGGTGTCTTCTGTAGTTCAGGCTTTTCTTCCGGCAAAATTGCACCTTCTACTGGGCATACCTGCAAGCAGATGCCGCAGTCAATGCAGGTGTCAAAATCGATCCAGTACCAGCCGGTACCTTTTTTATTTTTGCCAGGGCCTTCGTCAATGCAGGCAACAGGGCAAGCATCTACGCAATCTGCAATGCCTTCGCAAACGTCGGTCACAATTGTGTGGGACACAGGTATTCTTCTTTGAAATGGACTTCGTTAAGCTTAGTTAACTAACTTAGTACTATGCAAGTCCCAGTTAAAAGGCCTGGTAACTAATCGACAGCGATGGTATCACCAGGACGCTGCTGGCGCTGAGCAATTTGGAGTAACAACCGTAGCGCTTCATTAACAGAAGCTGCTGTTGGGAAAGCTTCGGCAACATCTGGGTCCAAGAGAATTACATTTGTTCCGGCTTCGTATCTTTCGACGTACTTGCCTCTCACGCCTCCTGCCATGGTCGAAAAGTCGTATTCGGGAAGTAGATCATCTTCTAACTCATTCACTTTCTGATTCATAAAACCTCCTTTCCTGTCGAGTTGCTTTACGAGCACTTATGATTCGAGTTTTATCGTCTCGATCTGTATGTGAGACTATGAGTACGTTTCCTAATGCCGACATCCCGATAATAACGTAACGGCTTTCTCCAATGGAATGATGTTTATCGGGAAACGTTATGGACAGTGGATCCTTAAATACGGTTGTAGCATCACGAAAGGAAATGTTGTGCTTTTGCTGGTTAATAGCAGCTTTTTTGGGATTCCATTCAAATTTCATCTTTATGCTATTGGACGATTTCAATCTCCGGCAGAACTTGGTCTGAGATCCAGGCAATGCGGCTGATGTTGCGTTTGCGTGCGATCGCTCTCACCTCATCTACCGACTGCTCAAAGTCCAAGCTCAGCTCCACCCGCACAATATTGGCCGATGCCCTTGCCTTCTGTGCATAGTCCAGAGCCGCTGATGCCGCTGCCTCACCTTTTGGCACAATCAACCAATCCGTCGGCGGTGTTTCACTCGGTAGCTCGCTGCTAGAAACTAGCTCCTGATGCAGCTGATCAATATTCAACACAAAGCCGATGCCCGGAAAACCCTTGCTCTCAGGATTCGGGTCGTAAACGGCTAGTAAGTCATCGTAGCGGCCGCCTTGCCCCAGTAGCTGGCTGTGCTGATTGCTGACAACCTCGAACACAATACCGGTGTAATAGTCGAAGGGGCGAATGAGGCTGAGATCTAAGGTGACAGGTGGGCTGTTGCGACTGCTGAGTAATTCAATGAGTCGCTTGAGGCGATCGACTAGGGTTTGCTGGTGCTCGTTTAGTGCGAAGTCGTTGGCTAGTGTTTTGAGAACGTTAGTGGGTGTGCCGCGTAGGTCCATGAGTTGGAGTGCGATCGCGCTTAGCTCTTCAGACAATGGCAGCGTTTCTAAGCCCACCCGATTCAGCTCAGCAATGTTTTGCCGCACGGTTTCTCGAATACTCTCAGGAAAAGGCGCTAGCAAAGAGTAGGTAAGCGCCGCTTCGCCGAGCACAATATTGGCATCGGATAGATTCACCGCGCGCAAGCAGTCGGCCATCAGGAGAACGGCTTCGGCATCGGCCATCAGTCCGCTAGAGCCCAACAGCTCAATCCCTGCCTGGTGGTATTCTTGCTGGCCACCTTGGGCTCCCTTAGCAGAGCGGCGAAATACATTGGCGTTGTAATACAGACGCTGAGGATAGGTGACTGAGGCAAGCCGGGTCACAGCGGCCCTCGCAATAGAAGCCGTCAGCTCCGGGCGCAAACCGAGCCGCTGCTCGCCAACCTGCCCAATTTGTAGCTCAATCACTTCTACCCGCTCAATGGCTCCGCCCGCCATCAGCGTATCCATTGTTTCTACCGTGGGCGTAATAATGCGGTGGTAGCCCCACTGCTGAAAAACTTCTTCTAGCCGGTCTTCAATCCAGCGCTTTTGGACGACATCTAAAGGAAGTAGGTCTCGGCCACCCGACGGGGGTTGGTAGGTGCTTCCTGCATTTCCTTTTGTCATTGTCCTCTCAATTATCTAACGTTTTTTTCCACCGAACAATCCGCTCAAGAGCCCGCCGCCCTTTTTACTCCCGCCTGCCTTATTTCTGCCTTTACTATTAGCGGCTTTTTTCTGGCTATTAGCAGCCTTTCCACCCGTTTGCTGACCAAGCTTAGCCTGCACAGTTTGCGCCATTTCGTTTTCAGAATCGAAGACAAGCGATTGCTTGGCATGAATTTTGGCTAGCGTTGCTTGCCCTGATTTGAAATACAGATGAGACAGGTAGGCGTGACATGCGGCGTTTTTGGGGTGGGATGCGATTGCCTCTCGCAGTTCTAAAATACCGCGAGAGTAGTCCTGCTGTGATTCAAATTCTGTTGCCCGCTTCAAATAGCTTTGAATAATAGAGGCCTGATGAGACTTTTTAGGGACCGTTCTAGAGGCTGTATTGGCTGCTGTATTAGCACTTTGAGCAGCCTGCTGAGGTTTATTTGTAGCTGAGGCATTAGCCGCAGCTGAGGCCGTTCCATCCTTTTGCTTGCGCATGAGGTAAACGGCATTGAGTTCGCTGATTTCACCGATGATGGCATCTACTTTTGTTAGGTCGCTGAACTGGGCGGTGGTAAGTTTGCCCAGAGCCTGGGTATAGCCTGCGTCGAGGTCTTGCGCCGTGAGTAGTGCTTTGGCGGCGTCGCTAGTGAGGGTGACCAGCGACCGGTTGGCACTGAGCTGAGTCTGCTTCATTTTCAACAGAATTTTGTGCTCTTTCGCTGATTTGTCTTGGCTGAGAACTTCGTAGGCAGGATTGACCTGTTTGGAGAGCAGTTCGCTGGCAAGCTGACGCTCTTGTTCTGAGGCTTCGCGCAGGCTGTCGGGGTGAAGCTTACGCGCGACCTTGAGGTAGCGTTTACGAACCTGCTTGGTTTCAGCGCTCAAAGAAAAGCCGAGCACTGCATGGTGGTCAATCATGTCGAGCTGAAAAAGCCCTGCCGTTGTCGTCATAGCCGAGATCCCGAGAACTAGGGGTTGAAAGCGAAAGTATTGGTCTCAGGATGCCCGCGATTGCAGGTTTATATTCCAATTTTTTTTAATCAGTCACGAATGCTAAGGTGCAAACCGTTCCAACGGCTTCACGCTTCCGAGTACCTGACTCAGCTCAGCCTGGATTTTTCCGTTGGTAGCAAGCAGCCGCCCAGACTCAATTTCAAAAGGACTCTGGTCGTAAGCTGTCACAGTACCGCCTGCCTCCTCTACCAAAACGACGCCTGCCGCTAAGTCCCACGGTGATAGCCCCCTTTCCCAGTAGCCATCTAGCCGACCGCAGGCAACGTACGCTAGGTCGATAGAGGCTGCGCCGCCTCTGCGAACGCCACGGGTAAGATGTGTCAGATGGCAGAATTCGGCATAGTTGTTATCGATGGTTTCTCTGCGATCGTAGCCAAAGCCAGTGACCAGCAAGCTATCGGCCAAAGATTCAGTCCCAGAGACACTGATCGGTTCACGGTTACAGGTAGCACCTAGCCCTTTTGCTGCGCGGAAAAGATGACTGTGGACAGGGTCGAAAATTGCGCCCACAGCGGGTTTCCCATCGATTAATAGGCCAACAGAACAACCGCAAAAAGGGTATTGGTGGGTGTAGTTGGTTGTGCCATCTAGCGGGTCGACGGCCCAGAGTAGGCCGGGGACACCTTCGTCTGACGCGGCGGCGATACTACCAGACTCTTCAGCGAGGATGGCGTGGTCGGGCAGGTGGCGCTTGAGAACTGCGAGGACTTCTTTTTCAGCGGCTTTGTCTGCTTCGGTAACAAGGTCTCCAGGACGGCCTTTTTGCTGAATATTGGAGAGGTTGCCCCAGTAGTGCTGAAGGACAGCGCCGCCAGCGGAGGCAGCTTCTGTAGCGACGTCTAGAAAGCGTTGGAGCTCTTCGGGGGAATAAGACATTTATTCGGTGGGGAAACTTCTAATCATCGTCGATCAAAATGCCAGATTTGACAGGGCCTTTGCCAAAGTAGCGACCAAATTGGAGTTCGTAGACTTCGTCTTCGTCTTGGGTTTCTACTTCTAGGTCACTGCGGGGATAGCTAACGCAGAGTAGGGCATACCCTTGCGCGCGGAGATCTGGAGAGAGACCCATGGCTTCGGGCTGGTGAAGTTCACCAGAGAGAACACGGACGGCGCAAGCGGGGAAGGTTCCATTTCGACAGGGATATGGGGGGTCGGCAGCCTGGTTTTCGGCGGATTGGAGGATGTAGCGATCGCTCGGCACCTGAACGTTGTAAGTGACGTCTTTTTGGCGGTGGTGAATGCGAATATTGTAGGTATCGGCCATGAATAGGGCGCAATAAATAAACAGTGAATGCCCAGCGCAGCGAATGCTAAAACGGCAGACACATTTCTATGATCGCATGGAAAACGGCTCGCATGGAAAAACGCGGCGAGAAGACGTCATCGGGAAAAGACCCTTAGAAAAAGGATGGCGGAAAAGGCGCTTAAGGTGTCCGCTTTCTGTTACGATGGCTTAGCTGTAGTGCGCCTTCGAAAGTGCGTGTTACGCATCAATAAGGAGAGATGGCCGAGTGGTTGAAGGCGCAGCACTGGAAATGCTGTAACGGGGCAACTTGTTCGAGGGTTCGAATCCCTCTCTCTCCGTGCGAAATAAAAAGAGTGGCAAGGCCGGGTTTACTGGCTTTGCCACTCTTTTTTTTTGCTCTTTTTTGCTACTTAGTATTGTGGGTCACTCAGTTATGACATAGGTAGTATTCTCTACGCGTCTTTTTCCTTGGCCAGTTTCTCTTTGCCTAAAGCGATGCCGCCAATGGTGACTAGCATGATGCCTGTCCATTGAATGATTTGTAGCGTGGGTTGAGGCGAAAAGCCTAGGCCTAATATCAGCGCGACAGCAGGCGTAGCAGCGGCTACGATGGCCGTTTTGCTGCGAATATTTAGCAGGCTGGCGTAGGTAAATAGGTAGGCTATCAGCATCAGTACGCCAATGAGTAATCCCCAAAGGCAAAAGCTCAGCCAGCTAATGTTAATCAGTTTGAGCGGTTTCACTAAAAGGACAAGGCTGCTGAGAACGGCTACCGTAGAAAATTGAACAATTCCTGTAGGAATAGGATGACAGCCCAGGCGATAGCAGCGATTGGTGAGAACGACGTAGAAGCTAAGTGTCAGGCTAGCAAGAATACCCAAGCCCACGGCTGTTGGGGAAGTGGTGAAGGTCGGTTTGGCAACAAGGAGTCCGCCCATGGCGATCGCAACGCCTGCCAGCAAGCCAAAAGGCGTCAATGCTTTGTCTTGCTTGAGACCGAGCCCCAGCGGAATAGCGCTCAAAGGATACAAAAAAAGCAGAGCCGTACCAATAGCTGGGCCAATGGCACCAATGCTTTGATACAAAAAAACCTGAGAAAAAAACAGCGCTACACCGCTGCCAACAAGCGGAACAAACAGCTGCTTCTGGAGCTGCTCTGGGCTGTAGAACCAGTCGAGTAGGTCTTCCCAGGTGGTGCGATGTAGCTGAGGTGCGAGCAGGACGATGGTGGGAACAATCACTACCATTCGTAGCCAAAGCAGCGCCACTGCTGGAACAAAGCCTGTGCCGAGCTGTCCGATATCTAGCCCAAACCAGCTGCCGCCCTGGTGCAACGTGCTGACTAGGCCGTAGTGCCAGGCAGTGATGAGGGTAGCGATTGCGCTCAAAATAAGCCCGCGTCGAACAGTGGTGTTGGCAATAGGTACAACGCTCTTTTTTCTGCGTGGCTGCTGCTGGCGTCGCCGCTGAGAAGTTGCTGGCGTCGGTAGCTCAACCCGACGCTCCGCAGGCGGAACAGAAGCGCTACGCCTTGGGGGAGAAGTCAACATCGACGGCAGGGGAATTTCTTTTTCGCCAGGCAGCCGAGGTCCTCGGTCTGTCATGGATACAGACTCTACAGCAGGTACTTTTTCAACCGTGTCATTATCTTCGACCACATGATTAGAAGGCGGTGCGGCTCCCAAAAGAGGCTTTTCTATTGCTGTTTCTGTAGATGAATCGGTTGCAGAGGAAGCGATCGCAGAATCAGTTGACTGTTGGAACTCGGCTTGTAGCTGCCCGTAGTTCTGTTTGAGTGCGGCTATCTCTCCCTGCAAACGAGTTTTTTCAGCTTCTAGCTGTTCTATGTCATTACTGAGTTGGTCTGTGTAGCGACGCTGAAGATTTTCTAAGGGACTTACCGGCTTATCGTTCCAGCGGCGGTTGTGCGCAACCGGCAGATCGAGGTCTTCGACAGGTGCTGGATCAGGCTGCTGCGAATGTTCGTTATCGGAGTCTGGGCTGACCGGATTCATGTCTGTGGTCTTCTCTTACGAGCTTCGAGCGGCGATTGTTTTGAGAATATACCAGACTCTGTCACATCCGTCTGATCCTTCGGTTATCAATCACTTCCTCTCCACAGCAGCCAAAGAAGTACACAAAAATGAGCCCCTTTACTCGCTGTAAGGGGGCTCAAAAACGATTCTTTATCCTCGTTTGGACAGATAGTGTCTAGATGAATAGTGCTTAGATGATGGTGCCGTCAGGAATGACCGCATTCTTCAGAATCACTACGATACCGCTACGGATGTAGTAGCCTTCTGCCTCGCGTTCGACTTCGTCTACGTTGTCCTTATTGATGATTTGCACATTGCGGCCGATGCGGGCATTTTTATCGATGATGGCCCGACGAATAACGGAGCCTTCCCCAATACCGATAGGAATTGCGTTAGGCTGCTCAGCGGTGATTGGAAACTCACCTTTCTCATCCATCTTCTCGTAATAGTCGGAGCCGATGAGCAGAGAACTATCGATTTCGCAGTTGGCATGAATGCGCTGACGCAATCCAATCACAGATTTGTGAATGCGACACTTTTTGAGAATGCAGCCTTCACTAATAATAGATTCAGTGATTTGGCAGTCTTGGATTTTACTGGGGGGAAGATAACGCGACCGGGTGTAAATCGGGGCATCTTCGCTGTAAAAGCTAAAGGCAGGATTGGGCTGATCTGTCAGTGCCAAGTTGGCATTGTAAAACGCTTCGATGGTTCCAATGTCTTCCCAGTACCCTTTGAATAAGTAGGCTTGGACGTTGTAGTCCTTGGCAGAAGCCGGGATGATTTCTTTCCCAAAATCGGTTTGGTCAGGGTTGTTCTTTAGCAGGTCAATAAGTACCTGCTTTTTGAAAACGTAGATCCCCATGGACGCGATGAAGGGCTTTTCTTCGGCTTCTTCGGGCGATAGACCCATCGCGGTGGTGTCTACCTTCATCGCTTCTAGTGCTTCGCCCTTGGGCTTCTCTGAAAACTCAACGATGCGGTTGCTGTCGTCTACTTTCATCAGGCCGAAACTAGAGGCCGTCTTGTAGCCAATGGGCACAACAGACAGGGTGACATCTGCGCCGCTTTCTCGGTGCTTCATCACATAGTCGCTGTAATCCATCCGGTAAAGGTGGTCACCGGAGAGAATAATAAATTCGTCGACATCGGCCTCTTCAAACATCCACATGTATTTGCGGACGGCGTCGGCAGTCCCTTCAAACCAGCTAGGGCTATCGGGCGTTTGCTGAGCGGCAAGCACCTCAACAAAGCCGTCGCTAAAGGTCGAAAAATTGTAGGCCTTCGCAATGTGTCGGTTCGACGAGGCTGAGTTGATCTGCGTCAGGACGTAAATCTTTAAAATGTC
>JBHJIY010000253.1:0-13760 GCA_050042985.1 Phormidesmis sp.
TATTTTCATCTTATATAAATGACGGACTCCAACCAAGCGGTCGTTTCTCGTGCCCAGCTCGCTCAGGCTGATTTCTCCAACCAAGACCTATCGAATAAAGACTTTTACAAATCGGACCTGACAGACGCAAACTTATCAGGCACAAACCTTTCAGGTGCCAGCTTCGTCGGCGCTAATCTTTCACAGGCCAATCTCTCAAGCGCGAACCTTTCAGGCGCTGACTTAAGAGGCGCCCGACTCCGAGGAGCAGATCTTAGCGCTGCCGACTTAACGGGCGCGTATCTATATAGAAGCGATCTGCAAGGAGCAAACCTGACGGGCGCAAATCTCACCGATGCGCAAATGAAACTCGCTCTTTACGATAGCAGCACTCAGTGGCCCGAAGTGTTTCGCTACAAAAGTAGTGGCGCAGTGGGCCCTGGAGCAGCTCTAAATGGCGCATACCTGAACACCGCTAATCTAAAAGACGCGGACCTTTCAGGCGCAATGCTGCTGGGGGCTTATCTCAGCGGTGCAAACCTCACAGGTGCGAATCTGTCTGGTGCAGGCTTAGCAGGTGCCAATTTGCAAAAGGCCTTTCTTACTGGGGCTATTCTCACCGGAGCGAGCCTGGCAGGTGCAGAGCTTCAACGCACCGATTTTAGGGCAACCAATCTTACAGATGTCGATCTCTCCGGCGTGGGTAGTATCGCCGGAGCAGACTTCAGCAATGCAGTTGGCCTAGATGAAACAGGACGCTCAAAATTACTCAGCCACAGTTCTACAGAGCTAGATGAGTGGAATGCCTATACCCGTAAGACGACGCGGCAGAGTCTGGAGGGCTGAGGTGGATATTAGACGCGCTTCTCAAGGTACTGACCAATCATTATTTCCTCACCTGCGCGGGAAATAATCGTCTGACGTGTCCGGTAGTTGGTGCCAATTAGCTTTAGCTCTTCCTCAAACGAAGAGCCGTTGTACTCGGTGCGTAGCGTCATCGTTTGGTCGTCGCGGAATCGGTAGAGGGCGGTGACTGGCTTTGGGGTGGCAAAACCGCGATCGCGATACATCACATTCCCTCGAATGCCAAATACGGTTTCACCGACAGAGGGCTTCCGGCTAGGGCTGAGATACTTACTTTCCCAGATTACTTTCGCGCCAAACACCATTGGCACGGTGAGTTCGTGGCGCTCTCCTAGCGTCAGCAGTTCTGCATGGTCACCGGCTAAAAACTGAACGGTGATGTCGCTGACGACTTCTTGAGTGTCGTCGTTTGCCAGAGTGTAGTAGCGGCGGCGAGACTGCCAGTTGCCCTCGGAGCGCTGGAAGAATGCGATCGCCTGCGCTTCTAACGCTGTGTGTTGAGCGGCCTGAGTATTGCCCCGAGTAGTCGTGTTTGCAGAGATTACCATTGCAGTCTTTCCTCACCTTTTAGCAGCCTAGAAAATGCCGGAGCAAATGCTAGTTGTTGGCTTTTGAGCAAGCCTTGTCTTCGAATGTAAATGAACGGTTACATTTATTTACATTAATCAACATAGTGCATTTTCCCTGGCCGCGACAATTTACCCGAGAAATAAATTCGCAGGTGTCCAGGTAGAACATTGTCCACGCCGAACATTATGGCGATAGCAGGTTCTCTAGCGCGGCGGCCACTACTTTGTGATGCTTATCCTGCCTCAGTTTTATAAGCGCATCCTTTGCCGATTGCGCCTTAAAAGATTTCAGCGCATAGGCTAAGTACATGCGCGATCGCCAATTCTCCCAATCCAAAACAGGCAGCAGCGCAGCCAGCGCAGCTTCACCCTGCGCTGTATCTGCCAGCATTCCCAGCGTCGAAATGCCCGCTTGAGCAATCGTCTCATCGGTGTCTTTCAGCGCCACCAGCGCAATCTCCATCAGCTGTTGAGGGCAAGACATCTCTGGCATAATCGCCAAAATGCTGCGTCGCACCAGCCAATTTTCATTCTGATGAAATAGCGTTACCAAGCAATCGACAGAGCGCTCGCCGTACAAGCCCAAAGAGTTCGCAATCTCTGCTTTTACATTTTGGTCCGACTCCACGGGCAGCATCTCCAGCAGTGCCGTGTAGGCTGCTTCGTTACGCTTACGGCCCAGCCCCATCGCCACAAACGAACGCACCAAAAACGCGTCATCCTGACGCTGAGCAATCAGCAAAGGCACCGCTGCTTCCGCGTCGTATTCTTTGAGCGCGACCAGTCCGCGTAGCCGCAACTGCGGGTCTTCACTCTTCAAAAGAGCTTCAATATCGGGAATATCCATATACCAATGTCTAACCTCTTCGTCATCTCTTCTTCGTCATCTCTGCAGAGAAAAGAGGCGCAAGAGACCCGTAAAATGACATCATAATCTATTGCACATGCGAGGTATGCACCGTGGCCCCAAGCACTTCCAGCGACACCTTAGGCCAAACCGAAAGCCAGTCAGAGAGTCGGTCAGAGAGCCCGGAAATCAACACTTCTGCCTCCTCTTCAGCCGAAGAAGTTGCCGCCGTGATTGATGAGCTAGAGCAATATCGCGCCAGGCTCGTCGAAGACTTCACCACCACTGCCAAAAAGGCCAAGCTGCCAAAATCAATGACGATGGCCCAGCTCAAAAGTCATCCTGAAATCTTGAAAATTGACACGGCCCTCGCTCAGCTGCGCGGAGAAGAACCGACAAAAGCTGAAAGCTAACATACGCTCTCTCGACAACCTTCTACCGACACCTCTAGGAATAGCCCCATGGATCAGCCTCCCGATCCGAACAGCCTCAATTCAAATAGCCCTAATTCAAACGATGACGGAGCAGCAAATGACAGCTCACCGGCCTCCACAGCGGCTCAGGAAAAAGTCGATCAGCTCATTCGCCATGTCAAAGAGCAAATAGAGCTTCTATCCTTCGACTCGCCCGACCCTGCACTGCTCAGGCAAATGATCCAAAGCCTGGTAGACCCCAGACGGGCGGCTCGCATTAGCCTGGTCGAATCGCTGAGCCAAATTGGCGAACCAGCGACACCCTTTTTGCTCGAAGGCCTCTCTAGCCATCCAGAGCCGGTCGTGCGTAGAGCCTGCTGCAATGCGCTGACGAATATTGGCGATGAAACGTCTGTGGCAGGGTTGGTGAAAGCCTTGACTAGCGACGAAGATATCAGTGTCAAGAGCGCAGCAGCCGGGGCCTTGGCAAAGGTAGGCGCGCCCGCCTTCGATGCAATTCGGGGGGTACTGGCCTCTACAGAAGCCAGCGAAAGCTGTAAGGGGCACGCCGCTTGGGCTATGGCGACAATGAGCAGCGAAGTGAGCGAACGGCTGTACCGGGTCATGAACGATCCTTCGCCCTCTGTGCGTACGGCGGTTGTTGGCGCGATCGCACAGCTGGCCCAAAAGCAGCTCGCCGTTGAGGCAGCCCAGGCCACCTCAACGGCTCAAACCGCCGCGCAGTCGAACGCATCCGAATCATTAAGCCAAACCAAACCCGCTAAAACCAAACCCGCTAAAACCAAGCCAAAAGACCAAGCTAAGAACACGCTCTCGCTACTCACAGAAGCCCTCAGCGACCCTGCCGCCGATGTGACAATAGAAGCAGCGGCTCACCTGGCAAGACTCAACTGCCAGAAGGCCTATCAACCCCTTGTAGCCTGTCTAAAAGATACTGACTGGGAAGTTCGTAAGGCGGCAGTACTGGCGCTGGGGAAATTAGGAAATAAAGAGGCTGTAGAGGCGATCGCACCTCTTAAAAACGACACAGAAGCAGCCGTTCAGCGCGTAGCCAACCTTGTAATCGAGCAATTCGAGGCAACAGCTGAGACCTAAAACAGAGCATAATGTAAAGAAAAAGCGCCTTAAACGCTGACTGAAAAAGTCCGGCTTAAATCTTTTGTCTTAAAACCTCTGCCTTAAAACTCCACTGACCAAACTTTACCGACTATCAGGTACACGCCAAGAACTATGAACGGACTCAGCGATCGGGCCAAACAGCTCATTCCCAAAGCGCGAATTGTCAGCTTTGAAGGATGGAATGAGATCCCCCCCGAGATTGTCGCCCGCTTTCAAGCCGCCGACGATAGCAAGTGTTACCTCACCAATGCTGACTTGGTCGCCATTGAAGCGAGCATAGGCAACCCAGACGATGCTTTGAGCGCAGTTGGGCTGACTACAGATAAGGTAGCTGCCACCCTAAGAGAGCAAGCTGCTGACATTGTCGACGAAGCAAGGGCCGTCGTACTCACGACCTTCCCAGATATTTTGGAACCCGGCGGCGGGCTCTATCCACCGATGCGTGCAGAAGCCTGCTGGCGAGATTTTTGGCAGTTTCTACGCTGCATTACCTATGGCATTGCTGGCGGGCAGCACCACTACACCAGCACGCTAGGGCTAGAGGCCATGGAGCAGCTATACGACGAGCTGAAAGTGCCGTTGCCAGCCATGGTCACCGGACTAATCGGGGTCAAACGAGCCAGCCTTCAGCGCTTCCCCATCGAAAGCTATCCAGCCCTGTCGCCCTATTTCGACCATTTGATTGCCAGACTCTCCACCTTCATCCAGTCAGAGAAAGAAGCCGTGAGCTCAACAACCGCGTAATTCTAAGGAATGAATACAGAAGAGACTCTGATTAGAGCGTGCATTAAAGGCAATCGCGCACTCGTCGCCAACCTGATAGCGACAGGCGCTAATCCCAACAGTCGATGGCAAAGCAGCACTGGCCTCATGTGGGCCGCCATGGAAAACCACACCACCATCGTCGAGCTGCTGCTCGCCACGCAGGCGAACATCGACCTACGCAACGATGCGGGCTATACCGCTCTCATGTACGCAGCCGAATCTGACCGGCGAAACATGGTACTCGGTTTGCTCGCTCGTGATGCAGATATCACCGGTCGCAATGCCTACCAGGAAACGGTCCTCATGATGACGGCTCGCCACGGACAGACGGACATCGTAGAACAGCTAGTTGATAAAGGCGCAGACGTTCACGCCACCAATAAAATCGGCGACACGGCGTTATACCTAGCCGTTGACAATGGTCATACCTATACAGCTGCCGCACTCATCAAAGCGGGCGGAGATGTCAATACAGCGAATATTGGTGGATGGACGCCTCTAATGATGGCCTGCGCACGTGGAGAACTCGACACCATTAGTTTGCTACTAGCCAACGGCGCAATCGTTACCCCTGTTAATTACTGGGGCAGGACGGCACTAGCAGAAGCCAAGCAATCTTTTCGAGCAGCAGATGCGATCGCTCTCCTAAAACAAGCAGGCGCAACCGAGTAGCCAAAACTAACTTGCAAACAGCGCTATCTTCCAACGAGCCGATTTCAGCTAGAAAAGGCCGGCTGTGTAACAAAAGGTAAACATAAAATGTCCGTTTTCAATTCCTTTGTTAACTAAAAGAAAACGTACTTTTCACCTGAAACAATGCCCTGAAATAGTCTATTACAGAGCATTTCAGCCAATCTGGAGATCAGTTAAACGGCTCAAGAGTGTTCACAAAACTTGACAAAGATAGACCCCCTTTACAGACAAAATGAGAACACGCAATCAACCGTTATAAGGAGATAGCATTCATGTCTTTCGGAGGTTTCGGACCAGCATCGCGACTGGGCGTCAGTCTTTTTGAAGAAACGCCGCCTGTAGAGTGGGTCCCCGGACTCGCCGCAGACGACCTTGAAGAAATTATCAACGCTGTGTACCGTCAGGTACTCGGCAACGCGTATGTGATGGAAAGCGAGCGTCTCACAGTCGCTGAGTCACAGTTCAAATTGGGCGAGTACAGCGTCAGACAGTTCGTTCGCGCAGTTGCGAAGTCCGACCTATATCGCACTCGCTTCTTTGAAAGCTGCCCTCGCTACCGCTACACAGAGCTAAACTTTCGTCACTTGCTAGGCCGCGCACCTAACGACTACGACGAAATGAAGATGCACAGCAACATCCTCGACGCAGAAGGGTTTGAAGCTGACATCGATGCTTACCTCGACAGCGACGAGTACCAAAACACCTTTGGTGAGGACTTCGTGCCTTACATCAGAGGCTATCAGAGCGAAGCTGCCGACACCATGGTTGGCTTTACTCACATGTTTGAGCTTGTGCGTGGCGCATCCAGCAGCTCCCTCAAGGGCAGCATCTCTGGCAAAGAGCCTCGCCTCAACAAGTTCGTGATCAACGCAATTCCTACCGCTGTGAAAGCACCTTCCGGTGGTTCCGATGGTTGGGCATTCACCGAGCCACCGACTGCTGCACCTGTCCGGGTTGGCAGCAGCATTGGCGAGCGCGGCAAGGTCTACCGCATCGAAGTCACATCCATCCGTGCCAACACCGTGCGCAGGGCATCTCGCTTCCGTCGGGCCAACCAAGTTTACTTGGTGCCTTACGAGAAGCTCTCCCAGGAGTACCAGCGCATTCACAAGTCTGGTGGCAAAATCGCCAGCATTACCGAAGTTAGCTAAGTAAGGCTATGGGGCGAGCGATTGAGTGGTTGATAATTCACCGACTTAATTGCTCGCCTTTATTTGTAGATTTCGGGGTTCCAATTGCCGATACTGTGTTTGTGCTCATCGGTACAGAAATGCAGGTGCAAAGACACAGGCACACTGGTATTCACAAAAGCTGTTGTTGAAAGTTGTTCGTTTAAAATATTAGGAGAATTCCCATGGCTGACGCCTACACTTATGAACTGTGGCCCACTAGCTCCCCAGAAGATATTCAGGCAGTTATCCGCGCCGTGTACAAGCAAGTCTTGGGCAATCCTCACGTAATGGAAAGTGAGCGCCTGGTCACAGCTGAGTCACAGCTGTGTGATGGGTCTATGTCTGTGCGTGAGTTTGTCCGCGCCGTTGCCAAGTCCGACTTTTACAAAGCCCGCTACTTCGAGACCTGCGGCCCCTACCGCTCTACCGAGCTGAACTTTCAGCACATTCTAGGCCGCGCCCCTGAGTCTCAAGCAGAAGCTTCTGAGCACATTCGCCGCGCTGCTGAAGCAGGCTACGACGCAGATATCGACTCCTATGTAGATAGCGATGAGTACCAGGAGTTCTTTGGCGAGAACGTGGTTCCCTACGCTCGCGAAAAGAGTGAAACCGGGCGTAAGCAGGTCGTGTACAACCGCAACTTTGCCGTTAACCGTGGACCAGCTCAAGTGAGCAGCGCCGTCAAAGGCTCTCAGCTGGTGTACGCAGTTGCCACCAACAGCGCCAACAAAATCACCGATGCTAAAGCGACTGCAGGCTCTATCACGGAGAAGCGCTTCAAGATCAAAACAACCGGTGCGAAGTTCGATCGCCGTCGTCGTGTCAGCTTCGATGAGTACATCGTTGATGCGACTAAAATGACACCTCAGATTCAGCGCATTCAGCGCACAGGTGCCAAAATTGTCAGCATCACTGAAATTAAATAGAAAATAAATCATCTGTCAGTAAAGAACAAAGTTCTTTACTGACAGATGCAGCATTCATTTCCCCCTTTATCACAAGAGCTAGAAAGTCTTCTTACGAACTTTCTAGCTCTTTTTGTTTGGTCTCTACGCAAAGGATTGAGGTCTCTTTGTTAAGTTACTTATAGTAAGTAAACATTTTCTCATTTCCAGTTTCGCGATCCGGTTAGGTAGTTATAGGCCTGGGTATTTATCACTAGCTTTCTTTGTGTGAGCGTTAGTCATTTAGCCCCAGCAGCTAGGCTACTGGCGACATCAGTCAGCAGCTTCAAGTTTTTAACCTATTTAATAATAGAGTACACTTTATGTCGATTTGGGTAGCCAGTCCTGAACCCGTTGAGCTGCGTTCTAACGCCTCTGAAGAAGACTTACAGCTTGTGATCAGCGCGGTATATAAGCATGTGCTGGGCAATCATCATGTGATGGAAAGTCAGCGGCTCGATAGCGCTGAATCTTTGCTGCGCAACGGTGATATCAGCGTACGCGGTTTTGTCCGCGCGGTCGCAAAATCTGACCTTTACCGCAGCCTGTTCTTTGAGTCGTCGTCGGCTTACAGCTTCATTGAAAATAATTTCCAGAATCTTCTTGGCCGTGCCCCTGAAGATCAAAGTGAAATTGCGGCGCACACTAGCATTTGCCTAGAGCGCGGCTACGATGGTGAGATCGATTCGTACATCGATAGCGATGAGTATTGGAGAAGCTTTGGGGAAAACACCGCGCCCTTCTTGCGTGGACAAAACACTGAGACTGGGTTCAAGAATGTGAGCTTCAACCGGACGTTGGCGATCGCTGGCGGAAATTCCTCTAACAACCCTGGCAAAAAAGCTGTGCTAACCAGCGACATCGCTGGCAACCGGGGAACCAAAATCAAGTTGCCTAAGGGTAGCGTGTCCTCCACGGCTGGAACGACAGGTCGGTATCGAATCTCGGTACTATGTGCCAACACGGGCGGCAGCCGTACCCCTCGTAGCAACACCAGCTACGAAGTGGGCTACAAGCAACTCCAAAACAAGATTCGCACAATTCAAAAGTTTGGCGGCAAAATCGTCAGCGTCGAATCTATCTAGATTGTGAGTGCTAAAGCTTGAGTGCTAAGACTCAAAAACATAAAACGCTTAGTAAGGAGAGGCCAATGCGATGGCAGGTATGAATACACTTGGCTCCGCTGGGATTAGCGACCACCAGAGTCGCACCGTTACCATTGAGGTCGCTGGCGTATGCCAGCAGTCTGTGCTGAAAACAGGGAACTACACTGTGCGAGTTCCTTTCAGCCAAATGTCTCAAGCCATGCAGTCTATCAACCGCCAAGGCGGAAAGGTAGCTTCTGTGCAACTGATGGGAAATGCGCCTGTCGTTGCCGGTAGTGCTGAGAGCGATGATGACGGTGATGGCCAGACAGACTCCAACGCCAACAACGCCAAAGAGAAAAAATCCTCTCGGCGTAAGAAGCGAGGTTAGCGCGTAGCAGCGATCCCATAACAGGCACATCAGCCTTTAAGGTATTAGTAGGACTAAAGCTCGGATCCCATTCGGGATTAGCCTTGGTTCTACTTTTCCTTATAATTTTCCTTTGAGGAAAATGGCAAGTACAGATACCGATACGACTATGGGCATGGATATTGATACTTTTGTTGCCCGCTCATTGGGGAAATGGCGATCGCAGCGCAGTGCTCATCATTTAGCCTTTGCCCATTTTGAAGAAATCCGCTCAATGATTGAGATCGAAGGATTGGAGAAAGACGACCCAGCGGTGCTGGCGCTTTGTGAGAGTCAGGGTGTGGAGTGCGATCGCATTGCCACTCCCTTTAAAATGAGCTGGGAAGGCGAAACCGACTGGAACGAAGACGACGTCCTCAAAGGGCAAACCATCCTAGTCCCCGTACCCAGCCTCGACCTTGAAAACAGCGGCAAACTTTTGCGCGATCAGGGCTACGCTGAAACTATTCCCGCCGCAGGCGACTACACCATTACCCCCGACGGCACGTTTGTGCTCACCACAGGCTACGACCGCGCCGCCGCCGAAGAAAAAATTTGGTTTGCCAGCGACAACTTACGGTTTCGCGTCTCACTGATCAAAACTAGCGATGGCAAGGGAGTAACCACCTCATCGCTCTCTTCAGAAGTTCGCATTTTACCGAAAGGCGCGTAAGTAAATGCTGACTTTAGCCGTAGTTTCTTGCTAGAAATGAAGACAGAGGACTCACTCTTTTTCTACAATCTAGTTACAGATATCTCCAACAGATATCTCCAACAGATATCTCCACTAGATATCGCCTGATAAAACACGCTTCCACTAATCCATCATGACCGCGTCCACTGCTGCCCCACCCTCCACCAATCCAGATGCCAATCAAGACGCCAATCAAGATCTGGTCACGCTAGCAACCTGGATGGCCGGAGACTTTAGCAACTTCAAGCAAGCCGACGCCGCGCTCAAAGACTTCGCCCACATCCGCATTTTTTTTCGCCCGCTGCCCTACGAGTTTTTTGAAGCACTTGGGTTTCCTGGTGGCATTGGCTTCTATTCCGAGCAGGTCTACGACTACGACCTGTGGAGCCCCTACCGGCAAGGACTTCATCGAGTCATCGCCACTGGCGATCACGTCTACATCGAAAACTACGGCTTTCAAGATGGCGTGCCCTATGCAGGCGCTGGCCATAACCCGGACGTACTCAAAACCATTCCCGCAGATTGCGCGATTCGGCGAGAGGGCTGCTCTATGGTCTTTCGCAGAGAAGGCGATAAATTTATTGGCGGTGTAGAACCAGGGAATAACTGTCGCATTCCACGTAAAGGCAAGCTTACATATCTAGTAAGCCATGTAGAAGTCACCGAAAAAACCTGGATGAGTCTTGATCAAGGAATGGATTTGGAGACCCACGAGCACGTGTGGGGCTCTACCGAAGGCGCTTTGAAATTTGAGAAACGCGAGAGCTTTGCCCACGAACTACCACTAGACAGACTGTAAGATGCTTCCTCCACCTGCTAAAAAAAAGATGCAGGCTTGGATTCGGAGCCGTCATCTTATTTGCTCCGGTAATTTTTTTGTATTTGAAACCGTTGAATATTCGACTGTTGATAAGTTTGAAACCTGCGTAGAAGCCTTGGGCGGCACGCTGATTTCTGTGGAGCCGCTGAAAAAAATTTGGATTGGGGACCATCGCCGAGTCGTGCTGTATCACGCTAAGGCAAGCCTACATACGCCGCATCACGAGCTAAATCAGTATTGGATCAAGTACGGCAGCTTTCGTACGCGCTTCGACGATCGTGAGTAATAGACGTCGGGGACCGCTTCACAATTCCTCAAATTCAGCGGGGATCAATCTTAATAAGATATTGAAAGGCGATGTGACGTTGCCTCTTAAGCACCTTTTCAATAAATAATTTTAGCGAGCGTCTTTTAAATGGTGAGCACTTTTATCAATCCTGTCGTCAATCCTGATCAGCCCCTAGGATTGAACGCATTTACAGAAACTGCACCCATTCATCAGTGGCCCACGAGCTCTGTGGATGAGCTGCAAAGCATAGTCAATGCTATCTATAAACAGGTTTTGAGTAACGCCTATGTGATGGAAAGTGAGCGGCAGCAAGTGCCCGAATCTCAGTTTAAGCGTGGTGAGCTGAGTATTCTTGAGTTTGTTCGTCAAATTGCTAAGTCTGACCTGTATAGAACGCGCTTCTTTGAAAATGGCTCGCGGAATCGATTTATAGAGCTGAACTTTAAGCACTTTTTAGGTCGCGCCCCAGAAAACTTGGCTGAGGTAGCAGCGCACAGCGCCATTTTAGATAGCGAAGGTTACGAGGCTGAAATCGATTCTTATCTTGACAGTGATGAGTATTTGCAAAACTTTGGGACCGATACTGTGCCTTACTACCGAGGCTACAAAACAGAAGCCGCAACACCGGCAGGGTTTACGCATATGTTCACCTTGTTAAGAGGTGCTTCTAGCAGTGACAAACATGTCGTCACGAATAATCCGGCCCGACTAACTTCTAGACTTCTTTCCAATAGCGCTAGTACTGTCTCCTCACCCACAGGCGCAACCAATCGAAAAGGCCTGGGTAAAAATGCAACCGCCGAGGACTTAATCAAAGCAGTCTTCAGCCGGCCTGCAATGTACCCGTCGGCAGCAGCGAGCAAAGCGACACAAAACAAAGGTCAGGTACCACAAAAACAATCCCGTACGGCAAGCGCTTGGGCCTCAGCATCAACAGACGCACAAGCCGAAAAAATTGAACAGCTTCTAAAACAGCTTGATGAACTGCGATCGCTCTCTAATATGGGGGCCGCTATCCTACGCAAAGGGCAAAGACCGACAGCAACTACTCTAGGCAATAGCTCATCACCGATCACCGATCCCGTGATGCAAATTGAAAAACTACAAGGTGAGCTAATGAGCGCGAGGTCACTTGCCAACATTGCTGATTTTAAGCTCAACAAATGGCGTAGCCGTTCCTACTAACCTTTCAATTCAACTAACTACACCCATGACTCAACTAACGGATGCGCTCACCCTAACCCAATGGATGGCCGCCGATTTTAGCAACCAAGAGCAGGCCATTGAGAATCCTCCCTTCTTTGCGCATATTCGGGTGTGTATGCGGCCGCTCCCGGCTGGCTTTCAATCAGGCATTAGCCTGTACTTAGAGCAGGCCTACCACTTTCAAATCGATAAACCCTACAGAGTACGCGTCCTCCACTTTATTCAAAGAGAGAATGACGTACTGCTAGAAAACTATCGCGTCGCAGATGAAGAGAAGTTTTACGGCGCGGCGCGTGACCTTAATAAGCTAGCAACGCTCAAAGCTGATGATCTAGAACCGATGGGCGGCTGCGATATGTTCGTCCGCTGGGAAAACAACAGCTTTATTGGTGAAGTGGAGCCAGGGAAGAAATGTACCGTCGTCCGCAAAGGAGCAACCACTTATCTAGACAATAAGTTTATCGTGACCGAAAGCCACATGACGAGCTACGACCGAGGCCGCGACCCAAATACGGATGAACTCGTTTGGGGCTCTGTCGCCGGGCCATTTGAATTCGACAAAAGAGAGCGCTTTGGCAACGAAATCGGCGGGTAATGGTTGCCGTAGTTCTACCGAGCGAAAGCTTGGCAGCGCGCTCAACAGTAGTTCGCATAGGTACACTTCCTGTTACATCAAGGCGATTTTTGCCGGGTATATTGCGCGTTCTCCCTTTACAAAACTGCAACAAGTAAACATTTATCAGCCGAATGTAAATAAAGCCTGTACGGGATCAAACCGGCCCATTGAGGGTGCTTATACTAAACTCTCAACCTTTTAATCCTTCTAGAAAATTAATTAGGCCTTCTAGAAAAGCCTTCTGGAAAATGGGTTAGGTTCGAGCACACTCGGAGAGCATATTTATGGCGCTAGAGCCCTGCACATCAAGTTCTACCCCTACGTTAGAAAAATCAGCCATCAACTCTGTTGATAAAGCTTCTGCTAACAAAACTACGGTAGGCGCGGATCTTCCCGTGCTAAAAGAACGGGGACAGCGAGAAGTCTTCTGCGGACTCACTGGCATTGTTTGGCTGCATAGAAAAATGCAGGATGCCTTCTTCTTGGTCGTGGGTTCTAGGACTTGCGCTCACTTGGTTCAGTCTGCTGCGGGCGTCATGATTTTTGCTGAGCCCAGGTTCGGCACCGCAATTTTAGGCGAGCGTGACCTGGCTGGATTAGCTGACGCTAACGACGAGCTAGAGCGCGTTGTGGCCGAGCTGCTAGAGCGCCGCCCCGATATCAGCACGCTATTCTTAGTGGGCTCTTGCCCTTCGGAAGTGATCAAGCTTGACTTAGCCAAGGCCGCTGAAAAGCTAAACCATAGCTACTTTCCTAAAACGAGAGTGCTCAACTACTCTGGCAGCGGCATTGAGACGACCTTTACCCAAGGCGAAGATACTTGCCTGGCATCGATGGTGCCGGTGATGCCAGCCAAGGAAACAAGCCAAGAAACTGAAGAAGCAGAATTGCTGATTGTTGGTAGCTTGGCAGATGTTGTTGAAGATCAATTTCAAAGGCTCTTTAGCAAAATTGGCATTGGCCCAGTCGCCTTTTTCCCACCGAGAAAGTCTACTGAATTACCGCGCGTAGGCAAAGGCACTAAAATGCTGGTCGCGCAGCCCTTCTTGAGCGATACCGTTCGACTGTTGATGAGTAGAGGCGCAGAGCTGTTGCCATCGCCTTACCCATTTGGCATTGAAGGAACAACTGCCTGGCTACGGACTGCTGCTGAAGCATGGAATATCGATGAGGCTACGTTTGAAGATGCGATCGCACCTTCAGTCACCCGTGCCAACCTAGGCCTAGACCGCTACCGCGAACTCCTCAACGGTCG
>JBHJIY010000254.1:0-35109 GCA_050042985.1 Phormidesmis sp.
AGGCGATTTCGCGCTGGCATAGCCCCCGCTGTCGCCGATGGCACAGCCCGCTGAGAGCGATGGCACAGCCCGCTGAGAGCGATGGCACAGCCCGCTGAGAGCGATCGCGTAGAGCTGAGTCGGGTTTTTCAGGGACGACTAATTACTGTGGGTGCGATCGCCTACATCGTTTCACCCCTAAGAGACCCTAGCTTCAACCCAGCGAACTCATTAGAACCTTTAAATGCCGGCGCAACGATTGATTTTTTGAGGCCAGAGAGATACTGGGTTTCAGCAACTCAAACGCTTGCAGTTCTAATCTCAACCAACATTGTTGCCTTAATCTGGCTAAGATTCTTTCGTCGTTATATTACCGCTCGTGCTAATTCATTGCTGATTAGTCTAGGAACCTTGGGTTTGTTTGGTATATGGTTTGTTGTTGCTGGTTGCCTTTGGTTCGGCTCTCTTTTCTTTCTATTGCAGCAGTACATCGTTGATTGAAAACCGCCGAGTGAACGTTTTCATTCGTTTTTGTTATTTTGCTCTAGCTTTCATCGATTACGGCATCACGATCTAGCAGTAGCAAATTGCGCAGTTGATCTGAATCGAGTTCTGTGAGCCACTGCTCGCCAGCGCCAACGACTTGTTCAGCCAGCGCCTTTTTGCTATTGATCATTTCGTTGATTCGTTCTTCTAGGGTGCCAGTGCAGACGAATTTGTGTACCTGCACGTTTTTCTTTTGACCGATGCGGAAGGCTCGGTCGGTGGCTTGGTTTTCGACGGCGGGGTTCCACCAGCGGTCGAAGTGGAAGACGTGGTTGGCGCGGGTGAGGTTGAGGCCGACGCCACCTGCTTTTAGCGAAAGGATGAAGATTTTGGGGCCGTTGGGATCGAGCTGGAAGCGGTCGACCATTTCTTCTCTTTTGGATTGGGAGGTGCTGCCGTACAAGAACATGGCTTCTGTTCCGAGCCGGTGCTCTAAGTGCTTACTGAGGAGCTTGCCCCACTCGGCGAATTGGGTGAAAATGAGCGCGCGATCGCCCTCAGCAACCACTTCTTCCAACATCTCATCTAAGCGCTGTAACTTACCCGAACGCTTCGCCCGGCCCAAGCTATCTTGCTTGAGGAACTGCGCAGGGTGATTACAAATCTGCTTGAGCTTTACCAGCAGGCCCAAGATCATGCCGCGACGCTTCACGCCTTCGGCATCATCGATATCTTCAAGGGTGGTATCTACTAGCTTTTGATATAGCCTAGCTTGCTCGGTGGAGAGACCGCAGAAGACGTTCATCTCCTGCTTTTCGGGCAGGTCTTGAATGATGGTGCGGTCAGTTTTGAGGCGGCGGAGGATGAAGGGTTGGACGAGCGATCGCAATGTCTTGAGCGAGTCCGTATCGCCATACTTCTCAATCGGAGTGGCAAAGCGCCGCTTGAAGAAATTCAGCGGACCTAAATAGCCTGGATTGAGAAAATCCATGATGGCCCATAGCTCAGACAATCTATTTTCTACAGGTGTACCGGTGAGCGCAATACGAAACTCACTTTCGATTTCTCGTACGGCTAGCGATTGCTTCGCTGACGGGTTTTTAATATTTTGGGCTTCATCAAGCACCATGCCGCGCCACTCAATCTTTTTAAGATCTTTCAGGTCGCGCTGCACAAGTGTGTAGCTAGTAATGACCAAATCCAGTTTCTCAACCGCTTTCACTAGCGCCGACCCCTTTGGCCGCTTATCACCGTGGTAAATCAGCGTCTTCACCTGATTGGGAGCAAACTTATGAACTTCTCTCTGCCAGTTTGATAGGACAGAGGTTGGACATACCAACAGAACAGGTCCGCCTAGTGCGCTTTCCTGTTTGAGATACAGCAAAAAGGCAATCAGCTGTACCGTTTTACCCAGGCCCATATCATCTGCCAAGCAAGCGCCCAATCCCCATTGCTCTAGGAAAAACAGCCAGGATACGCCTTTGGCCTGATACGGGCGCAGCTGACCAGAAAAGCCATCGGGCTCGCTCATCTCTTCTAGACTTTGATTGCCTGTCGTCATGGTTTTGATCAGTTCTTCGAGCTTGCCTGTCGTGTCAAATTTCACGACCGGAAGCTTGTCGATTAGCTGATTGTCGCCGGTACTAATGCGCAGCGCTTCTTCGACAGAAAGCTTGGTTTGCCCTTTACGCTTTTCAAAAAAGTCCTTTGCTGCCCGTACATCCTGCGGACGCAGTTCCACCCACTGTCCGTTGATTTCAACGAGTGGCGTCCCCTGTGTAATCAGTTCATCGAACTCTGCTTTGCTCAGGACTTGCCCACCAACAGACAAGTCCCATTTAAAGTTCAGCAGACTCTGCAAGCCCAATCGTTGATTTTTAGGTGGTGCAGTCGCACTAATTTGTAAGCCTAGTCGACTCGCCCCAACTTTGCTTGGGTCTACTAAGTTGTCGGGCAAGATGACGCCAAAGCCGCTGTCTTGTAGTCGCCAAGCGGACATTTTAATGAATTGAAAGGCCTCAATGGGGCCCAAAACACAGGCGGTGGGGCTTTCTTCAATGAGCGTTTGCTTGATGGGTTCGTATAGCCGAGTTGCTCGGCCTAACCCACCTAGCAGTGTTTCTTGCGGCGCTTCAATCGACCGCCCTTTGTGCACCAGCTCGTTGGTCGGGTGCTGCCAAATCAAGTGGGCATCTACTTTGTAGTCGCTGTCGTCGATTGCCTGCAAGCCGTAGCGCAGTGTCCAATCCTGGGTGCCTGCTAGTGGAGGCTGAAGCATGAAACACGTGCGATATCCTTCGATGGTGTCGGTCAGATTTTGCAGTGGTGCGGTCCAGTTATTGATGGCGTCGTTGAGGCGGACGACACCTGCGGGTGTGCTCTCAAAGTGTGGATCGGGTGTGCCGAGAGCGTCTAGCCATTCGCGTAGGGGAAGCTCTTTATTAAGCTGGGCTGCTGGCGGAATTTGATTTGACTGGGCAATGCTGCGAACTTGACCGTCGACAAGGGCTTCTAAAAAGTCACGGACGAGGGCTTCGTTTGGGAGGGGCAGTTCTACTTTGAGAGGCGAGGCTTTTTGGTCTGTTTTTTTCTTTGGGGGGGCTGAGTAGCTGCGGCAGATGAGGGGGAGGCGATCGCAAAAATCCTTCAGCCTTGCCTGGTCGGTCGCACTGTCGAGCAGGAGTTGCCAAGATGCGATCGCGCCTTTCTTGTCTCCACTCACCACCGGCACAAACTTACCCCGTGCCAATAGATCTAGACACCAACGTGCGAGATGCGACCAATAGCGCAAATCACTGCCTACAAAAGCACTCGATTCTGAATGGCCTAAAGGCACAGCACTCAAAAACTTAGCGGTTGTTTGCGCGTTTAAAGCGCTACCCGATACCTGCCAGGGGTAAAGCGAAAAGGATTCAAGCGTGTCAGCCTTACTATCTTCACTCGACACTGCCTGCGAGATAGCCTGCAATTCTGCCGAGAGCGTCGGCAGTATGCCTTCCTCTGCAAACTTAGTTGGTAATACAACGACTCGCGATAGCCAGGTTTTAGATTTTTTTGTACTTTTTTTGGCTCCGGGTGCACTAGTTACCTTTTCTTCAGCCTTTGTTGTTGTCTTAACGGTTGTCTTGGCGGTTGTCTTAACGGTTGTCTTGGCTCCTGCTTTTGCGCTTACTTTGGCACTGCTCTTTTTTCCTGCGCCTACCTTCTCTTGCATCCAGGAAAGATCCAGCTCCTCACTTTTCTGGAAGCTGCTGGCGAGGGCTTTTTGATCAAGCTGGTAGGGTTGCTTTCCCAGTGTCGGCATCGTATCGGCATCGCCTGTAAGTACATCTGGCGCTACAGGTTTTACTTTTTTCCAGGTTTCACCCCACAGGAAAAACTGCTGAAGCTCGGGGATCCAGTTGCCGTGTAAAGTCGCCATGGGGCTAAAACGCTCGTACCAAAGAACAAAAATGAGAAGGGTGGGCCGCACCCGCAATTTTAGAGAGCAAAAGCCCTTAAGACTCAAACTTCTCGTAGGCTGCAACAATTCGCTGCACTAGCGCATGGCGAACTACGTCAGCCTTTGTAAGCTCGCAGAATTCGATGCCTTCCACCTTCCTCAAAATTTTGGTCGCCATCGCAAGGCCAGAATCCTGATAGCGGGGCAAATCGGTTTGGGTAACATCTCCCGTGACCACCATGCGTGAATGAAAGCCTAGCCGGGTGAGCACCATTTTCATTTGCGCAGGCGTTGTGTTTTGCGCTTCGTCCAAAATAACGAAAGCATTGCTGAGTGTACGCCCTCGCATGTAGGCCAAAGGTGCGACTTCGATCACGCCTTTCTCCATCAGGTGTGGGATGCGCTCAGGATCAAGCAGTTCGTGCAGCGCGTCGTATAGAGGGCGTAAATAAGGATTGACCTTCTCCTGCAAATCGCCGGGTAGAAAGCCCAATTTCTCTCCCGCTTCTACCGCAGGCCGAGTGAGAATCAGCTTTTCGTACTCCTCATTCATCAGAGCCTTAACAGCAACCATTGCTGCTAGAAAGGTTTTCCCTGTGCCCGCAGGCCCGGTGCAAAAAGTGAGATCGCTGCTGCGTAGGGCCTTGATGTACTGCTGCTGACGAAAGGTTTTAGCGCGAATGACCTGACCACGCCGAGTCGTGGCGACGACGTCTTTTTGAATCGTCTTTAGCTCGTCTTCGCGGTGAGTATCTAGCGCATGAATCGCGGTGAGGACATCGGTCAGGGCGATCGCTTGCCCTTGGCTCCAAGTGGGCTCTAGCGTTTCTACGATGCGGCGAACGCGAGCGACCTGATTTTCGGTGCCAGCCACACTCAGCTCACTGCCGCGTAGCACAACAGTAGCGCCGGTTTGCTGTGCAATCCGCTTAATATTCTCTTCCCGTGGTCCTGCTAATGCGATCGCATTTTCAGCACTCATCAAGCCCAGCTTGTAAGGATTTCCCATGCAGTTGTAAATTTTTAAGGATGCTACTGTACTCAGCTAGACCCACTAGCATTGCGACTTGGCATTGCGTGGCTTAGCTTTCTTCAATGTAGCGCTTTTACTCAAGTCCTCTAGATGACTTCGTAGATATGACTGGGTGAATATGAGCTAGCGAATATGACCCAGTGAACGCTTAAAGCTTTGGCTTCTTTTTGGGTGGGGCCGGGTTGGTACTTGCGCGCTGAGGAGGCCGTCTGTCGCCACCTCTGCCACGTCCACCGGAAGATCGCCCGCGCCCACCACGATCGCCTTCTCCACGGTCGGCTTTTTCTGGCTGTGGCTCGCCAAATACATTGAGATTGACCGTCATGCCTTCGAGCTTGCCAGCAGCCATAATCGCCTGGCGCACTGCTTTAATATTTCGCCCGCCCCGACCAAAAACGCGACCTTTGTCTTCGTCTTCATCAAACGCGGCCCTCAGCCAGAGCTTTTTGCCCCCAGCCAAAGACTCGACGTGAAACTTGAGCACTTCTGGTTTATCCAGAAAGGGCTCCATCAGAAAACGCGCTAATGCTTCGTAATCAGCCATATTTAGCCACTTCAAATGAGCTACTTCAAATCGCGATTTGACCAGGGGAGGGTCTTTTTTCTTTCCGTCTTGACCTTGTCTGCTTTGCCTCTGCTGAGTGAATCGCGATCTCCCTACGACAATAATTATGCGTAAAGGCGATCACAAAGACTTACAGACGAGTCTAATAAGTAGATGAGGACTATTTGCTCAGCTGCTCATATACATTGGCTTTCTTCAGGATGTGCTCAACGGTTTTTGTGGGTTGAGCGCCTTCCTTGAGCCATTTGACAATAGCGGGTACTTCCAGACGAGTTTCGTCTGTTCTGGGGTTGTAGAAGCCAAGCTCTTCTAGAGGCCGACCATCGCGGCGCGACTGGGAGCGCATAGCGACGATACGATAGCTAACTTCACGCTTTTTTCCGTAGCGCTTCAGGCGAATCTTGATCATTTGCGAGTTTGTAACGGCTGAGCCGAACAGAAATATGAACTGAGGAACACGAAACTAATTAGAGCACTCGATTTTAGCACTCACTGCGAACGCCAGACAAAGCAATTACCTTGCCAGGCGTAAAATACTGCGTAAAACGAGCTTGAGACCGGTATAAGTTAGCCTCAAGCTCGTTTTAACTACGCCGAAATTTAGTCTTCGTGGTCTTCAAAAGGATCGCTGAGCTGCTTGGCTGGTGGGCCAAACGCCGTGTAGACAGCGAAAAGGGTGAAAGCGCCGACAATCGCTGCAACTGAAACAATAAGAACTGTTGCAGAATCTAAGTTTTCCATGTAATTTTTTCCTTGATTTATCCTATGATATTATAGAATATAAAGTAAGTTTACCTCTGGTCCCTTCATGGCACAGCAAACGAAGCTAGGCAATATCCTAAAACCCTTGAACTCCGAGTACGGAAAGGTTTCTCCTGGCTGGGGAACGACTCCAGTAATGGGCGTATTTATGGTCCTTTTCCTCGTCTTCTTGCTGATTATCCTCCAGTTGTACAACTCCTCTCTCATAATTGAAAATGTAGATGTGGACTGGAGAAGCCTCGGCGGCTAAGCCTTTTGGCTGATGGTGTCAGTCTGTGGCAGATGGGCATAGTTTTTGCCCTTTATTGGCTTGGTCATCAGACTTAATTTTCATGGAGGGGTAGGTGTGTGCTCGCACCTACCCTTTATACTGTGAAGCAATATTACTGGACTTGCTGCAAATGAACGTCTTTGGAATTGGCCTACCTGAGATGGGCCTGATTATGATTGTGGCCTTACTTGTGTTTGGTCCGAAGAAGCTGCCGGAGATTGGCCGTAGCTTGGGCAAGGCGATGAAGGGCTTTCAAGATGCCTCGAAAGAATTTGAGACTGAGTTTAAGAAGGAAGCTGAGCGCATTGAGAAGACAGTAGAGCCGATGAAGGCGACGTTGGAAAAGCCGAAGGCAATTGCTCCAGATAAAGCTGAAGAACCTAAAGAAGCTGAGATTGTGGAAGCGGCTGAGCCTGCCAGTGAAATTGCCAGTGAAATTGCCAGTGAAGTTGCCAGCGAGCCCGCAGAAGATGCGCAGACAGCATAGAAAATAATGGTAGGGACGACGTCAGCGACAGATTCACCAGCAATTGTGCTGCCTAGACTCATTGTGGGCTTAGGCAATCCAGGGGCAAAATACGACCGCACTCGGCACAATATCGGCTTTGAGATTGTGGATGCTTTAGCGAAAGGTTTTCCAGGGGTTGCGGTCGCAGCCAACAAGCGTTTTCAGGGTGAAACTGGCGAGTTTCGCAGTGCCGGAGAGCGCACAGTGTTGCTAAAGCCAACAACCTACATGAATAAATCTGGCCAATCTGTGCGAGCCGTTTTGGACTGGTACAAGCTAGAGCCCGCATCGGTTTTGGTTGTGTACGACGACATGGATTTGCCTGTAGGCAAGCTGCGAATGCGGCTATCGGGCGGAGCCGGTGGCCACAATGGCATGAAGTCGATTATTTCTCATTTAGGCACCAAAGAATTTCCCCGCTTGCGAGTAGGCGTGGGTAGTGCTGACAAGAGCAGTGACCCAGATGGGGCTGTTGTGTCTCACGTGCTGGGTCGCTTCGCACCAGAAGATAGAAAAATCGTCGATGCTGTCATCCCGATGGCAGTTGATGCGATTGATCTAGGTTTGAGGAAGGGGATAGAGCGCTCGATGAATCTGTATAACGGTCGAGAGGTTGAGCTTTAAGTTGCTGCTTCTAAAGGTGTTTCTTCACGCTGATAGAAAAGTAACCCGAATCGGTGAATTTGCTCAACGACGTTAGGATTCTCAATTTGTCTCAGAACTGATAAATCGAACAAGTAGGGCAACAACAAATCATCGATTTTGTCGTCGATTCTTGTCATCATTCGGTAGGTTAGGTCTTCCCCGGTTAACGTAAGGTCTATATCAGATCCAGGCCGGTAATTTCCTTTTGCTCTGGAACCATACAAGATTGCTGCTTCTACTTCGCCATGCTGTCTTAGTACACCTGTAATCTTCTCAATGGTTTGTATTTTGAGGCCGCACTTCTTTGACAACTCATAGATTTCCATCTTTATCAGTTGGCGGTGATTCAGTGTTTGTGAATTATTTTAGAGCGTTTGTGGTGGATGCTGGCTGAAAGAATGTGAGGAGCGATGGCGCAGCCCTTCCGCAGGAAGATCGCACGCAGTCCTCATTCGCTTCTTCCGGTACAAAATGTCCACAGTCTAAAGCCTGACCCTGAACATCTTCTGCATAGTTTCGCCACACTGCCAGTACGTCATAATTCTTTTCCATAGCGCCTTTGCCACCCCAAATCACCAATAGCGGACACTCAATTTTGCGATCGAGGTCTGCTTCATCATGCTCAAGATCGATGCTGGCAGCGGCGCGATAGTCTTCGCAGGTACCGTGGATGACCTCTGGTCGGCGAAAGCAGCGGCGATATTCGGCCATCGCTTCGGGGGTGAAGGCTTCAGGGTTTGCGCTCCAACGATGGAGTTTGGTCGTGAGGTAGTAGTCGGGGTCGTGTCCGATGAGGGTTTCGGGGAAGTTGTCTGGTTGGATGAGGAAGAACCAATGTTCGTAGATGGTCGCCATCTGCTGGTTGATGGTGTGGAAGATGTGGTGGGTGGGGACGATGTCGAGGACGGCGGCGCGGGTGACTCGTTGCGGATGGTCGAGCAGTAGGCGGTGGAGGACGCGGCCACCGCGATCATGTCCAGCGGCCATGAATGTGTCGAAGCCGAGATGGGTCATAAGGCTGACTAAGTCTTGGGCAGTGGTGCGCTTTGAATACGTGAGGTGTTGAGGGTCTGATGGGGGGCAATCGCTATCACCGTAGCCGCGTAGGTCTGGGCAGATAAGGGTGAAGTGCTGGGCAAGACTCGGGGCGACCTTGTGCCACATGACGTGGGTTTGTGGGTAGCCGTGGAGTAGCAGTAGCGGCGGGCCGCTGCCGCCGATGCGGGTATGGAGGGTAATGCCGTTGGCGGTGATTTTTTGGGTGGTGAAGTTTGGAAACATTGTTTGCGCCATGACTGACAAACCATAACGTGCTCTAAATTGAGTAAAACAGAGTTAGGCCACAAATGACGTCTCGTACGTTTTTTGCACAGATTTTCAGAGCGTTTCATAAGGAGTCATTGAGATGGACAGCGCAATTATTCGGCAGGGTGAGCTGGTGAGTCGCGGAATTATGGCATATGAAACTACGGAAGAAGTGGGCTTTGTCGAGAATTTGCTGGTGGACGTGCAGCAGGCAAGAGTGGTGGGGCTGAGCTGTAAGACGCCGGGATTGATGGGGCGAAAGCTGGCTGTGGATTGGGATCAGCTGGTCAAGATTGGGGGCGATCGCATTATTATCCAAACAGAAGTCCCTGAAGCCGTCGCTTCTCAGCTATCAGCCGCCCAAGACATCACCGACTTGGAAGTGTGGACGGATGGTGGTGACCACATTGGCCGTGTAGTCGACATCTGTTTTGACCAAGCGACAGGGGAAGTAAAGCAATATTTGTATGTGCTGAAGGTGCAGGAAGCTGTCACAGATGATGAGCCAACAGCAGCGCTTTTTGGCGAAGAATCAAGTGATGGAGAAATCGAGGCTTTGGCAGATGCTGCGGTGAGTTCTTTGTCTGAGAGTTCTCTGTCTGAGAGTGCTACGGAAAAGGTAACCGCTTACAAGATTTTGCCAGCGGCGATTATTAGCGCAGGGCGTAAGCGGATGATGATTGCAGAAGATGCGGCTGAGAAAAGGCAACCCTATGAACAACTGCTAGATTTGTCTCCTAAAAAGCCTGAGGGTGATTTGAGGACAGACTGGCGTCCAGAGAAGCTGCCTGAGATTCCAACAGACTTTAACGAGCTATTGCAGAAAGGGCAAAGCTTCGCAGGGCAGGTGACAGAGCGAGTGAAAGCCCAGGCGAAAAAACTGACGGATGAGCAGTTGAGAGATAGAGAGTTTGGAGAGGCGGGAACGCTGCCGGATATTACAGAACAGCTGCAAGAGAGAACAGAGCAAGTAAAAGAACAGATGCAGCAACGGTTGGAGAAGGCTAGAAGGCTTGCTTAGGAGAAGGCACAAGAACAGATTGAGAAGCGCGGGCTGGAAGAAAAGCTAGGCGGTACGGCTTTTGGTCGGTCGATTGGGAAGCAGTTGGGGCGGTTTGCGAAGAAGGATGAGGTGGAGGAGACGATTGATGTGGAGTCGTTTGAGGTTTGGGAGGATGACTGAGTGAGAATGGATAGGTTTGGGATGAATAGCTCAGTTATTCGACCCAGTTGCGACTCTGTGGGGTAATAGGTATTTGAAGTTTCCCTTGGCTGCGTTAGTGCGTTTAGGAAGTTACTTCAGGTTAGGAAAACTTGTGTGCTGATTTTCTGTGATGGTGATGAGTTGTTCAAAGTCTTCTAGGGCTTGTAGTTTGTTGCCTAGGGAGAAGTGTGTGAGGCAGCGGGTGATGAAAGTCTCTTTGAGTGTGTAGCAGGTGGATGAGAGTTCTATGGCTTTGTTGGTGTCTGCTATGGTGCCAGGAAGATCGTGAGTTTGGAATCGTAGGTGGCTGCGATCGCAATAAACCGCTCCATAGTCTGGCGATCGCACTAGCGCTCCATCAAAGTCAGCCAAAGCTTTCTCTTTCTCTCCTATCTGTACGTACAATCGTCCTCTTTGGTAAAGCGCGTGGGCTGTTGGTGTAATAGAAAGCGCGGTGGTGTAGTCGATAATAGCTGCCGCGATTTGCCCTGATTTTGCTTTAATTTGAGCTTGGTGGCGGTAAAATGCCGCATCGTTTTTAGGGAGCGCAGCAGTGGTGTGGTCGTCGGTGGTGGCTTGTGCGAGGTCGTAGTCAACGGTGGCGCTGAGGCGATTGCCGACTAGCTGATGGAGATGGCCTCGATTGTTGTAGGCTTCGGTAAAGTTGGGATTGAGGCGAATGGCTTGGGAGAAGTCGGCTTGGGCCTGAGGCAAGTTGTTCTGCTGGAGATGGGCAATACCTCGGTGGTTGTAGGCTTCGGCGCAGGTGGGAATGGCAGCGATCGCATGATTCAAATCGGCAATGGCTTGCTGCGATCTGTTGCTGCGCAGGTAGGCGAACCCTCGCCAAAGATAGGCCTGAGCGAAAGTAGGATGCTGCTTGATAGCCGCAGAAAAGTCTTCGATAGCCTGTTCAAATTTATGGGTGTCGAGATGAAGCAGTCCTCTACAGCTGTAGCTTTGGGCGGAACCGTTGGATCGATGAATGGCCTGATTCAGGTCTGAGAGTGAATGGGTATGTTCGCCGAGGCGGCGGTGGGCGTTGCCGCGATGAATGTAGATTTCGGTGAGCTTACTAATGAGCCAAGTGGCGGGGATGGTGGCGGACGTAGGGGGCTGCTGGATGAGGTGGGTGAAGTCGGCGATCGCGCGGTCGTAGCGCTCTATTCGAGAGAAGGCGCAGCCGCGATGATAGAAGCTCTGGGTCGCGGTGACTTCTAGAGTGGTCACTTCGGCTACGCCCAGTGATCGGTTGGTTACGCTCAGCGATCGCGATTCGGTGCTATCAGGCGTGAGGAGGGTGAGGGTGAGGCGGATGGACTGGGTGAAGTGGGCGATCGCCCGCTCGAATTCTTGAAGTTTAGCGAGTTCGATGCCGTGAGCGAGCAGGGCTGTCGCCTGTGCGATGGCTTGTGGGACTGGGCGAATAAGGATGTCAGCTGTGAGGTCAGCCGTCATTGTCGGGTGTCTCTACAAGTTTTGCTGTGAAGGGTAGATGTGACTAGACTACGTGACGGCGTTTGCCGGCTCAACCGTATTAACGGCGTAATAGAGGCGTAAAACGAAACAAATCATGACAAGTATGGATAGAAACCGCTTCAAAATTACCTGATAGCGACATTATCTATAAAAGAGTTTTGATATGAGTGAGCGCCCCTGTGAGTACTGTTCGCCAATCTAACGGCATTTTTGCCGACGATGTATTTACTCAGCCGAATGACGGCGATGTGCTAACCGGCTCGATTTTGGTGGCGGGCGGCTCAACGGCGGCCTACAGTACAGCGCTTACAGCCCTGCGAATGAATGTAGATGTGTGCTGGGGTCAGCCGCAGAAGATGGTGGGTGGGCAGTTTACGGCGCAGGGCTTGCCCGCTTCGGATGACGGCGATTTGCTAAAGCGGAGTGCGACCTACAGCAAAGTGGATGGCGAGAAGTTCGCAATTTCTAAAACGCAGCGATGGTTTCGGCGTCGGCAGCGGCAGTTGCAGCCAGTGGCGGGGCGATTGCAAAACAATCCAGGCGGTGCTTGGGTGTGCGAAATGACAACGACACCTGTGGTGGCAGCGATCGCGCTGAATGAACCCTTGATGCCGTATTTGTCTGCGGGAAAGCTCCGGCTAATTGCAAATAGCGATCCGGTGGCGGTGCTCATAGAAGAGACTCAGACGGCGGACGGGAGGGCAGGGCGTCAGCGGGTGAGCGGGGTAACGTTTCAAAGTCGTGACACTGGCAATACGTTTACGGTGAAGGCCCCGGTGACAGTGGAGGCGACGGACTATGGGGATTTGCTAGAGCTGGCAGATTTGCCGTCGCGGGTAGGGCAGGAAGCTCGTAATGATACTGGCGAGGCGATTTTGCGAGAAGAGGCGATTCCAGAATGTCAGCAGTCGTTTACGTTTAATGTGCTAGTGGAGCGGACGTCACCAGGAAAAGGACAGCAAATGGCTGCGCCACAGGGATACGGATCGCAGCCCTGGCTAAACTCTAACGACTTTACAGGGAATTACTGGCTGAAGAAGGCGCAGGGCTGGTCAAAGCGCGGCTTTTTTGAGGCGTTTGGGATTTTTCGCTATCGGCGGGCTTTGCGCAAGTCGCTGAATGAAAAGGCGGTAAGTGTGGGCGATGTGTCGATTATTAACTGGGGCACGTCGCCACATCCGCAGAAGGTGCAGTGCTGTGGGAACGATTTTCGGCGGGGGGCTTTGATTGGGGTGAGTCGGGAAGAGCGAGAAGAGCTGGTGAGGAGGGCACGCGATCGCGCCCAGGCCTACATCTACTATCTCCAAACTCACGGCGTTGCTGACCTCAAACCCAGAGGCGACCTCACCTGGAGTAACGACGGCATCGCCCTAGAACCCTACATCCGCGAAGCCCGCCGAGGCATTGCCATCACGACTATCCGCCATGAAGATGTCGCCGAGCGCTTTTTTCCAAATCAAGCCCGCGCCCGATGCTTTGATGACAGTGTGGGCATCGGGCAATATCATTACCTCGACCTGCACGGAAACCTAGTACAAGGACACATCACACCAAAAGGTAAGGATGTGCTGGCACTGCCATTTTCTCTCCCTGCAAAGTCTCTAGTTCCGATGACAACAGATGGGCTAGTGCTCTCTGCCAAGAGCATTGGTACCACACACATTACGAATGCGGCTTACCGAATGCATCCTATGGAATGGGCCATTGGAGAAGCGAGCGGATTCTTGGCGGTGTTTGCTGCGTGGACAGGAGAGAATCCGCGTACGGTGGTAGAGACGCTGCCGCTATTGCGAAAGCTTCAGGGCTTTATGGCTCGCAACGGAGTACCCCTTTTTTGGTTCGACGATGTAGGGCACGATGACCCAGATTTTGAGCCGATTCAGGTGATGGCAGCGACCGGTATTATTCGTAGTGAGAATATGGATAATTTACACTTTCGGCCCTATGGCAATGTGAATCGGGCAGTGGTCGCAACAGCGCTAGTGAGTTTGCTAAAGCTGGAGAAAATTACGCCCGCTCGTCCGACCTTTACGGATGTACAGCCTGGAAAGCACTGGGCCTATAGCAATATTGAAACGCTCAAGGCACAGGGGATGATTGCCGGAGTGGGGAGAGGCCGGTTCTCTCCGGACACGCCGATTACGCGATTGCAGCTGTCGTATTTGGTCAAGGCCTCTGTGCCGCAGTCTTACGATAAGGCATTTGCGAATTTGACAGTGGATAAAACGCCACTGAGTCGGCGGGAACTATCGAGAGCGTTTTATGAGCTACTGAAATATCGCCTGGAAATCTGAATTGGAGAAGCTTGTTTTCTGAGGGGGTTGGCTAAGTATTCTAAAATAGAAAGTATGAATCTTTTTCTTCGCACAGGTTCTGTCAGGAAAAGCTTTTATTGAGGAGCGATCGAACTATGGCCGTCGCAATCAACATATCCCGCCAGCAGAGGCAACTCAGTTTCGATGAGTTTCTTGACAAATGCGGTGATGATAATCGATATGAACTAATCGACGGAGAAGTCTTTGACTTGGAACCAACGGGCCTTCATGAGCAGGTAGCAGGATTTATTACTAAGAAGGCTTGTGTTCAGGTTGATTTGGAGGCTCTTCCTTGGGTTATTTTCCAGCGGCCCTTGTTCCGTCCGCCTAACATTGACATGACTGCGTTTCGTCCTGATGTTGCCGTGGTAGACGAAGTTGCTCTGGCCAATGAACCACTGTGGGCTGAGCAATCGGTTTTAACACGAAGTGCCTCTATTAAAATGATTGCTGAAGTGGTCAGCAGCAACTGGCAAAACGACTATTCTCGCAAGTTGGAAGATTACGAAACGCTGGGCATACCCGAATATTGGATTGCAGACTATGCCGGACTAGGCGGCACTCGCCATATTGGCAATCCAAAGAGGCCCACACTTTCTATCTGTACATTGATCAATGGCCGGTATGAGATTCAGCAGTTTCGAGATGACGAGCCGATCTCTTCCACTTTGTTCTCTGAGATGGGCCTGACAGCCAGTCAGGTTTTAAGGCTTGAGCGATAGGTGTAGACCTCAACCTTTCCGATAGTGATACTGACAGGGTTGAGAACGTATCAGCTTCAAATTTTAGCAAGGAAGTTGTTTATCTCCTGTGTCCATACGATAGCAGTTCGAAAATCCCGAGCACCTTTATCTCAACTGTTCTAATATTGTCGGATCTTGAATTTTGTGGTCCTGCGCCAGCAGCAACGCTTTTGACATCACTTCGGCAGTTTTTGGGTCACTGTCCGCGAAGGGGAGGAAGAGGCGGCCTCGGTGCTGAGAGTGGACGGGGATGATGCAGAGTGAGCCGCCGGGCTGGCGGTGGACGGTGGCGCTGCCGAGGTGGAGGGTGTAGCTGCCGAGCTGGCCTTCGATGAGGGCGTAGGGTTCTTGCAGGCGAATGTTGTTCAGCTTGAGTAGGTGGCAGGTTTCGCGGAGGAGAGCGGTGCGCATTTCTACGGTGGAAGCGCTGGCTTCTGGGTCTACACCGCCTTGATGGGCGACGCTGACGACCAGGTCAAGATCGCGCATGACTTCGCTGAACAGGCGAGGGGGCACGTCTGCGATGTCCATTGCTCTGTGGGTTTGCCGATGGACGAAGCAGATGGTGTCGAGGGTGAAGCCTTCTACTTCGCTAGGGGTGTACCAGCCTTCTTCAAATTCAATCCATACGACGATGTTTTCATCATGGAAGGTGCGGCGGATGCCGTCGTAGGGGTGGGCGATCCAGTTTCGCTGGTTGAGAAGGGCGACGGATTGACGTGGGTTGACCTGATGGCCCGCATAGCGAACAGATCCTTTGAGCTGGCCTTGTTGTTGTTGGCCTTGTTGTTCTGCCAGGGTGGGGACATAGAGCTCACGGAAGATTTGTTTGAAGGGTTGGATTTGTTCTTGGGTGAAGCAGTGTTGTTGCCAAAGGTGCCATTCGCCAGCGCTGGCTAGGTCGACAGGGTGGGCGATGCGTAGGGCCATGCTCTCATTAATAGGCGTTTGGGCACCGTCGTGATTTACGAGATTGTTGTTTATAGGGTAGCCACATTGGCCGTTTTCATCGATGAAGATCAGTCGATTGAGCGAGGGGCGTAAAATGGGGTGGGTGAGCAGCTGCTTGAGTTCGCTGCCGGTAAACTCATCGCCCCGGCACATGGCGTTTTCGAGAGAGTGACGAATACGGCTCGCCTGACGGGTAATAGATTGTTTTCGCGCTTGTAGGGCTTTGACCTTTGTGTCTTTGCGAAGCTTGGCAGGAATGTTTTTGAGCGGTTTTCCTTTGTTGAGCGTGGTGAGTTCAGGGTCTCCTTTTTCTGTGATGGCGAGGCTGATGATGACTGTGTCAAAGGTGAGGGTGACGGGGCCTGTGGCAAGGTCTGCAATCGCCACCTTTTCCATTGCCCACGCTAGCCGCTGTGGGTCTAGGTAGCCTGCTGTACGCGCTAAGTTCTCCATGCCAATGCGAGCGGCGAGCTTTTCACTGGCTTTTCTCTGTGCTCCAAATTTGCGACTGGTTCGTACGAATTCTTGAATGGCTTCGTAGCGTTTCAACAGATCGGCTTCTCTCTTTTTCCCTTTTGCAAGAGGCAAGAGGCCTAGCGCTCTCACTGTGTCCTGATGCCGTTTGTCTTGAATGCGCTTGAGTAAGTCAGTTCGCTTTGTTTTGCCGGTCATGGTGTCAGCGAAGAGCTGGGCCCGCTTGTGGCCACCGCCCCCGGAGGCGTATTTGGCGGCTTGGTCTAGCTGAGCCCAGCGCTTGGGCGTTAGCTTTTTGTAGATGCGTTGGAACCAAGCGACGTCTACCGCACCATTGACCAGGTCTTCGCTGGAGAGTGGGGTGCGTTCGGCGATTTGGGCTGTCCAGAGTTCGCGGATTTCGCGGTCTACTTGCCAGGCGTTGTCTTTGGTGTGCGCATGGAACCACCATACGGCTTCGGTGAGTTCTTTCCACCCAAGCACATTTTCTACGTATTGGGCCCACTGGGGGGCGTAGACGGCGATTTCTACCAGGCGCTTTTCTGGAATTTTGGCGGCTTTTGCTTGCTGGGCGAAGGCTGTGGGGGTGTCGTCAGCTGCGGGGAAGGACGCGCGGAAAAGATGGCTGAAGCTGGAGGCTTTGCTTTGGCTATCGCGGAGCCAGCCACGGGCAAATTTTTCGGTACCGAAATTTTGCAATAGTTTGATGAGATTGGGAATGCCGCTGATGCTGCTGAGGGCGAGGGCTGGGCCGGTGGCGGCGGTGGGCAGCTCGCCTCGGGTGAGTTCTATGTGGAGAATGCGATCGCGACACCTATTCACAATTGGCACCAGCGCCGGACACGCTATCAAATCAGGCGCAGTTTTTCGCCGAGTCAACAGCTGCAATTCGCTAAAGCGAGTGCGCACACCTGATGCGCCGGTCAAGTAGCTACACACGTCCGCTTCTGTTGCCGCCCCCACCGCAAAGGCAGCCGTAATCTCCTGGAGGCTAGGGCGCATATGCTGCACGTTGCCGCTGCCGTCGGTTACTGGCTGATAGCTGTTGTAGATATCTCCTGTTGCTTTCCAATGCGGCAGCGTAGGAAGATCGGGTGCCTCATACCAGCGCAGTAATCTCCAGAGGCGATGAATTTGGTCCTCACGCCACTGCTGGGGCAAGTGACGATGCCGTGCCAGTGTCAGCCAGCCAGTCAGGTCAGTATTTCGCCACTCGAAGGGCTGTGAATGCTTGACGTCAGCAAGTTCTGCCAGGGTAAATTCTGCGGCATCTAGTAAGAAGTCGATTTTTTGCTGTTCTTCAGTTTGCTTGTCGGTCTCTTTTGCGGTTCTTTCTGGAGATAGAACAGCGTCTAACCAGTCTAAAATGCTGGAAATTTGTTTGCTTTCGAGTGCTTCTTTTTCGGTGAACCACTGACCGGTAAAGTGAACTATCCAGTCAGGTCGCTGAAACCCGAGGTTGTGAGTCCTCTGGATATGGTATTGGGTGTAGCTGCGCTGAGTGAAGGCTGCGATCGCCCGCAACAGCTCCAGTCCATCCCCATCTCTTAGCGCATCAGAGCGATTCACCCACCAGCCTAGCCATACCTTTGCCAGTGGGAACTTCTGAATATTTTCTTCTTTCGATAGCTTCAGATTGTAGTAGGGCAGCCAGCTGAGATTACCGAGTAAAGTCTCTTCTGTTTTATTGGGATAGTGCACCGTGATGGGCGTGGTGCGGTGTGCAAGAATCAGTGCGTCTAAATCTGTGAGGAGCCGTTGAGTTGCCTCAGAGACTAAGGTGACCGGTTGTTGTGGCCTTTGGGGTGGTGTGATAAGTGACCGCATCGGCAGAGGTGCCAATCCTAACGCGTCATTGAGTGTCGGTATATTCTGTTTGTTGGCCAACAGCTTATCGAGGAGTTCCTGCTCGCTGGCAGAACGCTTAGCGTGCTGTTCGATATAGCTTTCTGCTAGCTGTTGTCCATTTGCTCTTTCGTTTTGCTGCAATTGCTCTAGCAGTTCTAGTCCAGCGAGTCTCTGTGGAGCCTTTTTGGCTTGAAGCAATCGCTCAGCACTTTTTAACGCATTTGCATCAGATTGCTTGAGTAAAAGAGAGAGAATGCCTCGACGCAGGTCAGCAGCTTTGCGAGTGAGGAGTGCTTCTAGCTGAGGAGATTCTGCGGGCTCTGGGGTGTAGTGTTCTTTGAGCGATCGCAACACGCTTTCTCTTACGGTACTGCTGCGATCGCCCACTAGCTCAAATACCGCCGCTTTAGTCTCATCATCCCAAGGTTGAGCTTTTACTAAATCTGTGCCTATCCGGGATCTTGGCCAGATATCCATGACCGAAAGATAGGGAATCATCCTCTGAACGGGCCGATAGCCCAACGCCCGCTTTAGGGCCTCTCCCACTCGCCTCTGTGATAGCTGCGCACTCATCCACGGCCACACCAGCGGTTCTATCGCAACCTCTTTTTCTGGCACGCGTGATAGAAATGTTTCTAGTCGTTCAAATCGGTCACTTTCTCCAGCGTTCTCGGCATAGCTGACGGCAAAGAAAGCTTCCGCTGCGACCCGCATGTGCGGATCTTCTAGGTAAGGCAGCAGTAGATTCTGTGTTTCTGGAATATTCAGCTGTCGCAACAGATAAATGGCAACAAAGCGATGTTCCGCGCGGTCGTCTTTCAAGAGATTTTCAGCCGCTGCGATGGCGGAGCCACTCCCTGGGAGTATCGCCTTTTCCACGTCCTCATAGGCCAACCGCCACAACCCCAAAAATACCTGCTGCGCCTCGTCACTTTCTATCGCTACCTTTACCTGTTCCGGCTGCTCAAACAGCGCTAGCGTTTGTTCTAAACTCTCTTGTACCTGACGCCGCTGATCTACGTCCCAGCCCAGCCCAAACCAAGTATCTGCCGCCCGAACTGTGGCACTAAATCGCACCATATTCTGTTCTCCAATCACCCGCAGCATCCGAGCAAAGGCTTCAGGATGGGCTTCATCAATTGTTTCGAGAATGACCTGACGTAGTCCTTCCTGCCGCTGCGCTGCCACTAGCATATTCTCCATCAGCTGCCAGCCCTCAGGGCGATTAGCCACTAGCAGTCCTCGGGTGACATGGCGGCCCATGCCACCAGTCTCGTGCTCTCCACGGGCCGACTCACACAGAATCTCAAAGACTTGGGTGCCAACGTCGCCACCTTCATTAATCGCCATTGCAAACAGCAGACCCAGCGCATCGGCTTGATGATGTACATGCGGCGCCCAAGCGGCATACCACTCAACGGGCTGTTCATAGCCTCTGGTGATAAATAGTAGGGTTCTCAGCCACTGTTTTCGCCGCTCCGAATAGTGCGCAGGGTTCGCCGAACGAAAGGCGCGTCTGGCATAGCTCGACTGATACGGTAGCGTGAGCAGCAGTGAGCTGTAGGTTTTGTAGACGTATTTGCTAATCCCTGGAAAGGCTATTTGGAATAGCTGACGCTGGGTGTCTGCTGGCCAGTGCTCAAGGGCTGCGATCGCCTTATCCACATCCTTAAGAGAGCTGCCATTCACGCGCAGCAGTGCCTCTCCCCATGCGCCCAGCATAGTGGGTAGTGCCTCTAGCTCTTTTACTCGCCGGGCTTCCCAGTCAGCAACCCGAAATTCTTTTAGAGCTGCCTGAGCGTCCTCCCTTTTCAGCACGCGCCTATCTCCCTAGAGTCTCTTCTACACTTGAATTTCTATTTCAGCAGAGGGTTTACTTAGCCACCCACCAGAGCAACCAAGCGTAAAAACATCAGTTTGCTATCGGGTTTTAGATACACTGGCGCATCCAGGTTTTCCTGCTGAACCTCATCCAAAAAAACGTAGTAGAGCCCATCGATGAATCCCAGAATTGCGACATCTATAGCCGCGTCCACATCTACGAACTGTGCCAGGTCTTGATCGCCCATCGTCACCTTGCCCTGGGTTAGTCCTTGCGCAATGTCAGCTGCGCTCAAAATTTTCTGCAACCGCGCTTCCACTTGGCGGGTTTGAAAATCACTGACTTCTGCGCGTACTACCGCAATGATGAGGTCTCGTAGCGTTAGTGAGCTGCTTCCGCTAGCCTCAACAGGTGGCAGTGGCACCGCCCAATCTGTAAACAGCGGTCGTCGTCGTCCTATGACTTTGCCTTCTACTGTGAAATAGTTCTTATGAACCATAAGCTAAAAGATTGACTCCCCCATACTTCTATTAGAACTACGTACTATTACTGAGTAATTTCATTAAGCTCTGGTTAAATTATGTAAAGTAAGAAGACATAGCTTTGCGCGTTCCCCACTGTAATCCTCTTTAATATGCCCTCATCTATAAAGTCGTTTTTACCCGCTGCGATTGTCGTCTCACCGCTGCTACTTGCCGCGACTCAGCCGCTAACGCCAGACGCCATGCAGTTGTCCTGCGGGATGAGCAACGGGGCGTACCGCGAAGTGATTACCTCTACTGAGTCGGCCCAAGGCCACATTGCCCATCCTGTATCCTCAGCGCCTCAGCCGCTAGTGACCTCGGCTCAAGAATGGACGACCGTCTGGCGTGATACGGCTCGGACCCTACCCGCAGAAATAGCGCCAAATTCGCTAGCTTTTGTCGACGCTGTTGCTAACGCTGCCCCTACCCAGCCCCAAAATCGCTGTAGTAATAGTAAAGAAGATCCAACGGACTCGCCATCCGCTCCACCGGGTGAGCCCGCAGACGATATTCCAAACTTAGATCCTTCTGCGCTCCCACCCGCAGCGCCTGCGCCCGAGCTGCCCGCTACAACCACCATGCCCGAGCCACCTGCTACAACACCTGTCCCTGAGACCTCTACGCCGGTGCTCTCTATCCCCTCTCGACCTGTTTCCCCACCGCCTAGCGACCCTAGTGTAGACCCGACCAACGTCACGCCAACCTCAGATCCGGCCACACCTTTTGATGGTGTTGTTGTGCCTACTTTGGAAGCCTTGCCAGACGGTGTCTATCGATATTTGAGCGGTAACTATGAATACGGCGTGTATAGCAACGAGCAGCTGATTGCCAACGGCGGTGCAGTCTTTTTATTGACAAAGACTGGCGATAGTGTCGTTGGTAACTTTTACCCTCAGTTTGGTCAGTCTGGTGTGTGTATCGATGGCTCACTCAGCGGTAACAGTGTGGTAGGCCCAGCCTACGTGATTGAAGCGATTCCTGACGAAAGTGCTGATGCCGAGAGTGCGAACTCTGGTGAACCCGCTACAGCAGTAGGAGATAGTTATGAACCCTATGCTGGCCTTTCAACCTTTCAGGTTCGCCAGCCTCAAACGGTGGGTGGGCGCATTTTCTACGCCGAATCACTGTTGGACTTGAGTGAGTATTCACGGATCAATGCAGGAACTTCTTTGGCTCCCAGCGAGTGCGATGTTCCCATCGTTGAATCAGCTAGCCCGGCTGATGCAGACTAATGGGTCGTAAAGGCGACAAATCAGGTCGATTTTTGCGGAAGAAAAGATTATAAAAGCTGAAAAGTATGCTTTTTGGCCTCAGTATGGTGGTAGCGGACTGTGTCTAAATAGATACGCCCATAGATATTTCTTTTATCTGCCCCCTTATTTCTGATATCTGAATCATGTTGCATCCTTTGAAAACGTCCCTATTCAGTGCGATCGCACTTTCTCCATTTAGTGCAATGGCACTGTCTCCGCTTGCTATTTTTCTCAGTGCTTCTGCCGGGTTTGCCCAATCGTCAGAAGCGCCAGTAGCCTCGACAGAGACAGTGACTCTCTGTCGCTATGATCCCAACAGCGGTGTGCCGAATGTGTTTGGGATGAGAACCTACGTTACGCTCACAGAGTCTGAGGGCAATACTAACTTTTTGCTTGAGCAGTTTCCCGCATTTGTTCCTAATCCTGAAAATGCAGAGCAACGGGCTGACATTAGCGAAACGCGATCGCTCACTCTGTACGACATTTCTATTGCCGACGCTCGCCAGCTGATGATCGATCAGCCCGTTTACTATGCAGCGCTGCTGGATATAGACGTTGCCGAACTCGCTGATGGCGATGGCTTTGCAGCCGTTGATGCTACCTTGGGCTGTGGTCAAGTAGCGGCCAATCCTGCGCCAGACGCCTCGCCAGAGCCTGCCCCGGCAGCCCCAATTACTGAAACACCCTCTCCTGGGCCTTCTGTATTTGCGCCATCGGCCCCTACCATTGCTGATTTGCCCAACGGCAACTACCGTTTTGTAGCTGCTGAGTTTCCCAATCGAGTCGTCACCGACGAAGAGTTGCTAGAAGCCGGCGGTGCGCTCTTTCTCTTTCGGAAGTTTGGCGATACGGTGACCGGCAATTTTTCCTTTATCGATAATGAAGGGGGCTCTTGCATTACTGGAACGGTTGATGGCGACACCATTACAGGTGATTCATACGCTTACAGCGAGACTGTCCGTGCCGGAGGATTTTTGAGTTTAGGAACAGAAGTTGAAGATGGGCAATACGAAGGTTCGGTGCTGAACCTAGAAACGTTCTCTCGTATTAATGCAGGTACTCGGCTACCTGTAGAAAGCTGCTCTTAGTTGGGGAGTTCGCGATCAATTAGCTGAGATTATGTTTATCACTGCATAATCTCAGTATAATTGACTAATCATGGGTGCGATTTGAATTCGTTTTTGGATCTGTTGAGGAAGCGCTCGCCTGCTTCCGCTTATAGTTGTAACTAGCTGCAACCCTATAGCCCCTACTTCGCCCCATGAAAACATTTTCAGCATTACGTGCTCTTGCTACCGTTGCCTTCTCCACCACACTGAGCCTTGTGGCGCTACCAGGCCTTGCTGGCACCATCATTATCGAAAATCCCTATGAGCGGTTTCCCAATCGTTCTTCGCAGACAACAACGACAACAACCACCAACGTCAGTTCTCCAAGTATTCCTCGACCCGGCTTTACCGCTTCTGTCGCGGCACTACCCAATGGTGTTTACAGAGCTATTTCACCTGTTGGATTCGGTAATCCTAATCAATTTCCCTTCCAGCCAGAAAGAACGCTGTTTACTTTTCGTAAGCTGGGTAATCGGATTGTTGGAAACCTTGAATATGCCGACAGAACGCTTTTGGCCTGTGTCAGCGGCACGGTAGAAGATAACTTTGTTATTGGTGAAGCCGTGACTAATCAAGACAGTTCTTTCATCTTCGGCCAGAGTGCTGCGCCTACGCCTTCCTTGCAGCTAGGAGATTTTGTCGCTGGGAATCGGTACAGAGATTCTGTTCTAAATCTCAGTGGATTTAGACGAATCGACACCGGAATAGTAGCGCCGCCGAGTGCTTGCTTCTCCCGATGACTATCCGCTACGCGGAGGCTAAGGCTAAGGAGTATGGGGGGATTAGTCTCGAATTGCGGCTTGCAATGCTGCATACTGCGATTCAAAGCCGCTGAGTAAATCGCGATAAATTGCCAATATCTTGCGGTAGCGGTTCACGTTTTCTGGAATGGGCGATCGCGTATGAGCAATTTCCACGCACTCCCCTACCCGCCCGAGTTCAGACCATTCGCCTAGGGCTACTAGTGCGATCGCCGCTGCCCCAAAAGCCGAGCTCTCAATCACCGTCGGAATCACCACATCTCGCTCGAAAATATCTGCCAGCATCTGCTGCCAAAGTGCCGATTGGGCAAAGCCACCAGATGCTCTGAGCGTGTCAACTTCGCCGCCTGCGGTCTCTAGCGCACCAAATACGCTGGCCATGTTGTACAGCACGCCTTCCATTACGGATCGGACGAGGTGATCTTGCGTATGGTGGCGACCTAGCCCGAAGAAATTACCGCGAGCTTGGGCATCCCACAAGGGAGCTCTTTCTCCAAGGATGTGCGGGTGAAAAATCAGGCCGTCTGCGCCAGGGGCAATGCGAGCCGCCATGGCGGTAAGTCGCTCATAAGTAGAGACGCTAGGTTCTGCTGTGGGTAGCGATCTTTCCTCGGGCGGTATAGAATACGGCACCAAACTATCGCGGGTCCACTGCAAGGCAATACCGCCATTGTTTACCGCACCGCCCATCACCCAGTGGTCTTCGGTCAGTGCGTAGCAAAAGAGCTGTGCGGCTTCGGCGGTTTTGGGCTTTGGCACTACTTGGCGCACGGCTCCGCTGGTGCCGAGGGTGATGGCGGCGCTTCCGGGTGCGATCGCCCCCACCCCAAGGTTAGAAAGTGGCCCATCACTCGCCCCAATCACCACAGGCGTACTGGCAGCAACTCCTATTTTCTGTGACACCGCCTCTTTCAAGCTCAGCTGATAAGTCGTCGGCACAATGCGCGAAAGCTGAGTGGCGCTGATTCCAGCTACGTTCAAAGCGTCATTTTCCCACTGGCGCGATGCCAAATTCAAAAAGCCAGTTGTAGACGCAATCGATAGGTCAATAACCCACTCATCGCACCAGCGGTTCAGCACATATTCTTTGATAGAAACAACCCGTTTAGCTTTCTCAAAAATGTCAGGTTCTTCTTCTTTTAACCAAGCTAGCTTCACCACAGGTGACATGGGGTGAATGGGGAGACTGGTTTTCCGATAAAGATTAGGGGTTTTGGCGCGTACTTTTTTAGTCAGGCGATTGCTTCGATTATCTGCCCAGGTATACATAGGCGTAATCGGCTGTTCATCTTCTCCTAGTAACAGCAGCGTATGCATTGCCGCGCTAAACGCAATTCCGATTAGGCTGTCGGGATCGATTCCACTAGTTTGAACAACCTCAGCGACTGTTTGAATGGTGGCTTTGACGATGTCATTGGGATCTTGTTCGGCTGCGCCCGGTTGGGGCGATTTCAGCACATATCCCTGCCCACTCCGCTCAATTTGCTTCCCTTCTACATCAAACAGCACAGACTTAGTACTACTCGTACCAATATCTACCCCAATCACATAGCGCATAAAAAGGTTTGACTATTGGGCTTCGGTCTCCGCTGGATTTGCCGTCTCTGATTCAGGACTCACAGCATCATTAGGTGAGATAGGCTCTGTTCCTTCGTCGGGTGCAACCCCTTCTAAAACTACCAGCGATTCCAGCATTTTTTTCACCAGCGGTGCAGCCACCGTACCGCCATAGGCATTCTCACCCTGCGGCTCATCTACCACCGCCAAAATCACATAGCGAGGATCGCTTACAGGCGCGATGCTCACAAAGCTCGTAATTCGCTGATTGCCATAAGATCCATACTCTGTCGCCTTCTGCGCAGTCCCGGTCTTTCCAGCAATTTGATACCCATCCACCTTAGCTGCCGCCCCGGTACCGTCATCTACCACCTCTTGCATCATTGTCAGCACCTGCTGAGTGGTTTCTTCAGAAAACACGCGCTTGGGTTCCTCTCTCTCAGGTGTCCAGGTGAGCTGACCTTCCCCGTCCAACGTGCCACGCACTACGTGAGGCGTTACCAGCTTGCCGCCATTAGCTAACGTGCCATGTAGCTGCACTAGCTGCAAAGGTGTCAGCGAAAAGCCCTGGCCAAATGACGTTGTCGCGGCTTCCACCGCGCTATTTACAAACTGTTCGCGCTCTTTTATCTGGCCATTCACTTCGCCAGGCAGCTCAATGCCTGTTTTGCTCCCGAGTCCTAGCTTTTCCAACCATTCGTAGTAAGTAGAGCGTTCTAGGGTCTCCATCACATGCACCATGCCCACATTGCTCGAATAGCGCAGCACGTCTGTAATGGAAATCGCACCCCTGCCGCCAATGTATTTGAAGTCTACGTTTTGGATAGGCCACGGGCCGATTTGGATTTTGCCTTCGTCGTAGATGGTGTCGTCTGCGCTGATGGTGCCGTTTTCGAGTGCGATCGCAACATTGATCGGTTTAAAAGTAGACCCCGGCTCATACAGGTCACTCACCGCCCAATTCTTAAAATACTCAATCTCCGCATCGTAATACTCGTTAGGATCGTAAGTAGGGGCAACTGCCAGCGTCAAAATTGCGCCCGTCCGACTATCCATCACAATCAGTGCACCGCGTTTGGCTTTGTATTCAGCCACCGTTGCCGCCAAATTTTCCTGAGCAATCCGCTGCAAGCGGCTATCAATCGTCAGCTGTACCTGCAAATCATCGCGAGTGACAACCTGCAAAGAGCCCGCTTCGCCCGGTCTGGGCTTAGGGTAGGTCAGCAAAGACTGAAAGCTGACCTCTAGCCCTTCTTTGGGCACACCTTCCAAATCGGTGTAGCCAGTAACCTGAGAAAACAGCTCACCCTGCGGATACACCCGCCGTGGTGAAGGCAACAAATCTAGCCCGTCTAACCTCAGGTCTCTCAGTCGCTTAGCAGTTTCTTCCGAAATGTCAGTCACGAGCTTAATGCCGGTTTCCTGCTCGCCAAAGCGCTGCATCAGTGACTGTGTGTTGCCTTTTAGGGCATCGGTGGTGAGTACGTTTGAAAGGGAAGTTGCGATCGCCTCAGGTGTTTCTTTAAACAACTTAGGATGTACATAGAGCGTGTACACTACCCGGTCCATCGCGACTACATTGCCCTGTCGGTCTACCATCTGCCGCCGAGACGCTCTTGGCGTGGTCTGTGTCGCCTGCTGCTCCTCGGCCATCACCTTCAAGTCGCCACCAATCACCAGCTGCAAATAAGCCAGCCGACCCGTCAGGCCCAGCATGCCAACAATCAGCACCAGCCAAACGCTAATCAATCGTAGCCGTGGCGACTTCTCTCGAAATTCACGAATCGCCTCAGGTGTAGACCTCGGCAGCTTAGGTGTGACTTTACGCCGAGACTGAGCACGGCGAGTACGAGGAGTAGTGGCCATAGTAAATGGGTAGCAGCAGATGCAGCGACAAGAAAATAGAAATCCTACGATTGAAATACCGTACCGACGTAGGGGCTCAGCACCGCTGTGCCCAATGCAGCAACAGACGCCTAATATCCAATCGGCTTAAACCGTTCCACCTGTTCCGCTTCGACAATTTCCTTCTCCGCACGCAGCGGCTCAGGCTCAACAAACAAAACATCACCTGCCTCGTAAGGCTCTAGCCCAGAATCTTCCTGCATTGCCTGCTCGGCCAAGCTTTGCTTAATTGCTTCATTAGCAGACGTGAGCTGCTGCGAATCACTCTGTAGACGATTGAGATGACTCATTGTGCGATTTACCGATTTGTCGACATATACGCTAGACCCGTACAGAGCGAGCGCTCCCGCAACCAAAATGCTGGTGACAATAGTAGAGCCGTGCTGTACTTGGTTGAGTACCTTGAGTGGGAGCGGCAGCTTCGGCTTACGTAGCGGTGCCACGGAAGGTGATATTGACGCCAGATTATCAATTGCTGAAGGGGGGGCAGTGCGGCTGGCGACTTCGATATCAGCCAGATCGATATCGGTCGCATCTTCAATTTGCGTTTGGGCTTTTTTTACCTGAGCCTGTCGCTTTTGCTCTGCCTGCTTGGCTACTTTCTGAGTTTGAGCAGCCTGAGCTATCAAACGATTGGTTTGATGCACAGGGCTGATGCGGGCTTGGTTACTTTTACGGCGCTGGGAAGCAGAAGACGAATCAATCGGATCAAAATCGGTGGCGAAAACCATGCGGCTGCAAGAAAGAGATGTCTTTTCTATGAAGTTTCTGTGAATTTACGTAGGGCGCTGTAAGTCTTATACGAAGCAGAGTTGCAGGGTTTCTTCGGGATACGCCAGCGCGGCCTTTACTAAATTACGCGCATCCTACCCCGACATCGGTAGAAGAACAAGACCCATTCCAAACTTTTCTCTGCTTTTTTCCTATGGCTAACTGCGCACACCTATCAAAACGAACGAAATACTCCTCTCACAAGCTCAATATTCCCTTTTTCTCATATCAAAAAAAGTTGCGTCGACCGAGTTTTCCCGGTCGACGCTAAGGTTGCTTCACGATTTATGGTCGCTTCAGCGCGTGGCTATTCACTTTATCTCCGTAGATACTATTAGATACATCTACGGGTCCGTAGTTTCCGTCACCCTACGCCTACGGCAGACTACGTCAACGACTCCGCTCAGGGTTCGGTATTAGCACTACCCGGTGGCTGAGCGTAGCCGAAGTCAGGGCCTCGGCTTATCCGGCAATCCCACCATATCCTCATTACTCTTACCGGGTGGAATCATGGGGTAGCAGTTTTCATCCCGGCGAACGTGAATATCCATCAGCACGGGCCCATCAAAGGCGAGCATTTCAGCGATCGCGTCGTCCATCTTACTTGGATCGTTCACCACCATCCCTTTCACGCCAAAGGCCTGCGCCAACAGCTCAAAGTTCGGCATCCCAGTGCTCATATTAGAGGAGGAATAACGCTCCCCAAAGAAGGTTTGCTGCCACTGGCGAACCATTCCCTGCCAGCCATTGTTCAAGATAACGGTTTTAACCTTGATGCCGTACTGAGCCAGAGTCGCTAGCTCTTGCAAACACATCTGGAAGCTGGCATCGCCACTGATGCAGAGGACTTGCTCATCTGGCAGTGCCACTTGTACACCCAGCGCAGCGGGCAAGCCAAAGCCCATCGTGCCAAGCCCAGCGCTCGAAATCCACTGGCGAGGACCGTTTTTAAGGAACTGCGCGGCCCACATTTGATGCTGGCCTACATCTGTCGTGCAGTATGCGTCAGGAGCTTGCTTAGTGAGAGCTGCAATGACTGACTGTGGGGAGATTTCGTTCGGATAGGTAGGGACGACGAGAGGAAAGTCTGCTTTCCAGGTGTCGATGCGATCGCGCCATTCCTTCGTTTTATTCGCGTCCGGCGGAGCCTGATCATCCAATCGCGACAGCAGCTGACCTAGCACACTTTTTACGTCGCCAACAACAGGCACTTCGGGCACCCGATTCTTACCCACTTCCGCCGGGTCAATGTCAATATGAATGACCTTGGCATGGCTTGCAAATTTCTCCAAGTTCCCTGCTACCCGGTCGTCGAACCGTGCGCCGATAGCCACAAGCAAATCACACTGGCTAACAGCAAAGTTGGCGTAGGCCGTACCGTGCATTCCCAGCATCCCAACAGATAGCGGATGATGCTCATCGACAGCGCCTTTACCCATCAGGGTATTGGTCATGGGTGCGTTGAAAGTTTCGGCGAGCCGCTGAATCTCGGCATGGGCTCCAGAGGCGATCGCGCCGCCGCCCACGTAAAACAGGGGACGTTCGGACGCTTGGAGAAGTGCGATCGCCGCGTCCACCTGATCCAAGTCAATCGGCACCTCTGGCTTATAGCCAGGAATTTTCACATCACCAGGGTTTACGGGAAGGTAGTCAATTTCTTCAAAGCCAACGTCTTTAGGCACGTCAATCAACACAGGGCCCGGTCTGCCGGTTCTGGCAATATAAAAAGCCTCAGCTACGATTTGCGACATCTGATTCGGGTCGCGCACTACATAGGAGTGCTTCACAATCGGTAGCGTGATCCCGTGAATGTCTGTTTCTTGAAAGGCATCTGTTCCAATAGCGGCGCGTGTTACCTGCCCCGTAATCGCCACCATAGGAATCGAATCCATCTGCGCCGTGGCGATCCCCGTAACGAGGTTGGTCGCACCGGGGCCAGAGGTTGCAAAGCAAACGCCTACCTCACCAGTCGCGCGGGCATATCCATCTGCCGCGTGAGAAGCTGCCTGCTCGTGCCGCACCAAAATATGCTGAACCTTACCGGCTTCTTCCGCCTTGTACAGCTCATCGTAAATAGGCAGAACTGCGCCGCCGGGATAGCCAAAAATATGTTTGACACCGTGGCGAACCAGGCTATCAATCAGTGCGTAGGCACCACTGACTCGCTGGGTTGCCTTTGAAGATTCGAGTGTGATAGGGGAGGCCATATAAAATTACCCGAGGACATGATTAGCCGGGAAGCTCAGTTACAAAAAATGCGGATGCAAAAATGCGGGCACCAAAAATGCGGGCACAAGGTGCGGAGCGCACCAAAAATAATTAAGTCTAATTAGTTTAATTTGTCTCACAGCGAACAACAAGATCTATTCCGATCTGTAGATGTCATTCTTTAGCATTGCTAACCGAATTCCAACGTTCGGTTCTACCCATAGTCAGGATAAAAGGCTTCGCCGTACTCTGTATATAGCGTTGTTATTCGCAGTGACACAGCTTAGCGATTGTAGGCATCAGTATGGGCGCGACCGATCAGCTTTTACCGACGATTAGTGCGCTGGTTGCCCTTGGGGAATTTGCGGATGAGTTTTCGCAGGATGAAAATGCTAATAGCGATAGCGGTACGGTAAGCGATAGCCTTCCCTCCGAAGCGCGTCAGCAGCGAGCAGAGCGCGAGTGGCACGGTGCGATCGCAGCCCTCAACCACCTCCTTCTCCACCAAATCAACCGACCTGCAAAAACGACCAAATCCGGCAAGCGCATTAAAAAAACTGCCCGTAGCAAAGGCCCACAGGCGCTAGTCCTTTCTGGACCTGTTCCACTGCTCACAGAACCAGCGCTGGTGCCAAAGCTATCGAATTGGACCTTTGTTCCGAGTTCTTCCGAAGATTTCACGGCGGCCTTTAGTGCACTCTCACCTGTAGAGCGAATCCTAAAAAAGACGCAGAAAACGTTTGGTTTTAATCAACCTCACGCGCCGCGTTTGCTACCGCTATTAGAAGACGATCCACTCACTCAAGAGCAGTTTGCTTGTGTCTTTACACCAGAATTCTCGCTGGTAGTGGTGCTTGGTGAAGATGCCGATGGCGAGCTGAGCTTTCAGTTTTCATTTATGCCGCAGGTGGTGAATTCTGTGTGGCGAATGCTGCGATCGCGCATCCTTATGATTCGCCCCCACCAGCTCGAATTTGTCGAAGCCCTCGTCGACAAGTTCACCCCAAAAGAGCCAAACTACCGTATCGTCAGCCAGTTCAACCGCTGGATGCTGGCCTGTTTGCCGCAGGTAGCGCCGCATCCAACCCCAGTTTTTGCACAGGTGAATGGTGAAACGTCTCAAAGCGCAGATGCTGCTGGCGAATCTGTATCAGATGCTGATTTTCTCAAGGCAATGGCCCACGAGATTCGTACGCCGCTGACAACGATTCGCACCTACACGCGATCGCTCCTCAAGCGCAAAGATCTCCATGAGCAGGTAATCAAGCGGCTCAACAGTATTGATCGTGAATGTACCCAGCAAATCGATCGCTTTAGCTTGATCTTCAAGGCGGTGGAGCTAGAAGCGGCAAGTCAGTCGTTGAAGTCACCTTTGAGTGCGATCTCGCTCCATCAAGTCTTTCAAGAAGCCATCCCCCAATGGCAGCAAGCTGCCAAGCGCCGCAATCTTTCCCTAGAAGTCGGCCTCCCGCCAGACCTTCCGATGGTTGCCAGCGATCCCACCATGCTGCAGCATGTGCTCACTGGCCTGGTAGAACTCTTTACCCATAGCGTGTCACCGGGCAGCCACATTCAGCTTCATGTCCTTCATGCTGGCGAACAGCTCAAGCTTCAGTTTCAATCCCAGGCTGATCCCAATCAGCCAAACACAAGACCTGCCTGCTCCCCTCCACCGCTCCAGTCGCTGGGCCATTTGCTCATGTTTCAGCCCGATACAGGTGGCCTCAGCCTCAACCTAGAAGCGACCAAAAACCTCTTTCATGCCCTAGGCGCAAAGCTCACCGTCCGTGAACGGACCAACCAAGGAACAACCTGGACCGTATTCTTGCCCTTAGAGACCAGCGGTTTACAGTCCTACCCGATTGTGTAATTGGCTTAGATCCTTCTAATCAGGTTTTCTTAATGGAACGCGCTATTTGGGAATACTGACAGCAGTTTGGGCGTCTTTGTTCGTTGCCCCGCCGTAGCCAGTTATTTTCAGGCGCTTCTTATGTTTCGTCCTTCTTTCACTTGCGTATTATTGGCGAGTGGCTCGCTTGTGGGCCTCGGTGCCGCGAGTGTTGCGCAAGCTCAACCCACTGCATCTACAGCTAGTGACTTACAGATAGGTGCTCGCTATAGCCTTGATTTCAACACGCCTCGCAGCGGTGACGAGGGTAATAGTTTTAGTCAAGTTAGTGCGTTTTTCCCGCTGTTTCAGTTACCAGGCCGTCATCTCACGTTTCTCACGACCGCTGGTCGGTTAGATACTCAAGGGAATGTAGGTGGCAATGTCGCTGTTGGTCATCGTCTCGCCATCGGTGATGAAATGGTTTTGGGAGGCTATGTCGCCTACGACATCCGTGATACAGAGCAAAACACATTTAGCCAGATCGGCCTAGGCGCAGAGCTAAAAGGGGCACAGTGGGAGACCTATGTGAATGGCTATGTGCCCATTGGGACAACAAGTGCTGCCAGCGGTGATGCTTCTGGCAGTGGTCAGGCTGTCAATACACGTTTTCAAGGCAATCAGCTGTTGTTGGTAACCGGTGGCGCACAGCCGTTTGAGTCGGCACTGGGAAGTTTGGAAGCTGGCGCGGGCCTACGGTTAGGTGAGTTTGGTCGGTATGGCAATTTGTGGGGATACGGCAGCGCTTACTATGCCGCCGATTCTCTGGGGGGTAGTGTGCAGCTGGATCACAGAGTTAGCGATCGCTTTCGCTGGGGCTTAGGTGCGCAGAGTGATGGTATCTTTGGCACGCAGGTTTTTGCTTCTGTTGGTACTAGTTTGGGCGGTGGGCAAAGGCCTCGCTCGCCTGGCAGAAATAGGGGTGCTGAAAAATCGGAGGTGATAGCTAACGATCAATCAAATAGCTCAGCCAATAGTAGATCAGCGGACAATATTTGGCTGCGGTTGGCTGCGTCAAGCATTCAGCGAAATAGCAATATTCTGGTTCGTTCAGAGATGCGGGGCACAGCTAGTGAAACCCAGGTGGCTGTTAATCCTGAGACGGGTGAGGATTATCGCTTTCGTCATGTGACGCCGGATGCGGCAGGTGCGAATCAAGGTAACGGTAGTGTGGCCAATCCGTTTACGACGCTGGGTACGAGTGCGGGTGATACCGATAATACTGGTCTGCGAAGTGTCAGCGATGGCGATTTAGTATATGTGCAGGTAGGCGACAGTCGAACGAATGCACTCGCACCTTTTACAATTCCATCTGGTGTGCAAGTTTATTCCAGTGCTACTGCTGTCAGCTTACCTACCCAGTTTGGTAGCGTTACGCTTGCAGGTGCAGACAGTAATAATCGCCCTCTGGTTACCGGTGGCGACAATGGTATTACGCTTACAGGCGGTGATAATCGAGTGAGTGGCTTCGAGATTGTTGGAAGTGCCAATGGCATCTATCTGAACAATGCAATAGGAACGGTTGCTGTTGAGAACAACCTGATTCGTAATGTGAGCGATCGCGCCCTATTCATAGAACAAAGCGCAGGCGAAGCCGACCTCACCATCACCAACAACCAAATCGACACAGCCGTAACCGACGGCATTCGAGTGAACCTTACCGACACGGCCAATTTCACGCTTGCCCTCACAAACAATCAAATCAGCAATATTACAACCAGTGATGGTGACGGCATTGATATTGAAGCCAACGGCACATCCACAACAGCCATCAGCATTACCGACAATCAAATCGATGGTGCAGGTAATTCTGGTATTGAGCTAGAGACCTGTGGCGACTCTGTCTTGATGGCCTGCAATGCTAACTTCATGGCTAGCGTGTCTCGAAACAACGTTACCAACTCTGGCGGCGACGGTATTCTGTTCTTTCACAACAGCGACCAAACTGCTCAGATAACTATTGACGATAATCAAGTACAGCAAAGCGGTGTGGAGCAAACCGGGGTCACGCGCAATGCCGACAATCCGTTACCTGTAGACGGAAATGGTGGATTTGGCATTATGGCCGCTACGTTTGCCGATGGTGATTTGGAGATTGCGATCGCAAATAACACCATCACAGACACCCAAGACGAAAAAATCGCCATTCTCAACAACCTCAAACCCAACACTGCTTCAGCCACTACCACTGCTGCCCCGCTAGTCACGGCAACTATTCAAAACAACACGCTATCCGGCTCCGGAGAAGGTCTCATCGCAGGCAGTGACGTAGCTGTTATCAGTGGTTCTGTCCCCGACCCTCTGTCACTGAATGAAGTCGCCCTTTGTCTACAGCTACAAGACAATACCAGCGATAACGGCTACTACCTATCCAACGGTCTAGTCGCTACACCGGCTCTTCCCTTTCCTCCAGTCACCTTCGCCCGTGCGGGTACCTTCGAGCGCGCCAATATCTCAGACAATGTAGGTGTGCTCACAACGAGCGGTACGTTAACACTAGATGTTGTCGGTTCTACGACTGTCAGCAGTCCAGGCACAACCGAGGGTACCTGCACCATTCCATAACGAAATCTGAGTACTCAATCAGCGGTTTCCTAACCTCCTATATTCCCCATTCTTTCTTCAACAAAAAAAGCCCCTGCCGTAGTTACTACGGCAGGGGCTTTTTCAAGGGATTCCGAAGCTGGGCTTACAGCGCGTTACCGCGAGGTAGTACCTCTTCAGGGAATACAAATTTCTCGTGAGGCTGGTCCTGAGGACTCAACCACGCACGAATACCTTCATTCAGCAAGATGTTCTTGGTGTAGAAAGTCTCAAACTCAGGGTCTTCCGCAGCGCGGATTTCCTGAGAAACGAAGTCATACGCTCGCAGGTTCAACGCGAGGCCGACAATACCAACCGAACTCATCCACAAGCCCGTCACAGGGACGAAGAGCATGAAGAAGTGCAGCCAGCGCTTGTTGGAGAAAGCAATCCCGAAAATCTGAGACCAGAAACGGTTTGCTGTCACCATCGAATACGTCTCCTCAGACTGCGTTGGCTCAAACGCACGGAACGTATTCGCATTCTCGTTATCCTGGAACAACGTGTTCTCTACAGTTGCACCGTGAATTGCACAGAGCAGCGCACCACCCAAGATGCCGGCAACACCCATCATGTGGAAGGGGTTGAGCGTCCAGTTGTGGAAGCCCTGCAAGAACAGCAGGAAGCGGAAAATCGCAGCCACACCGAAGCTAGGCGCGAAGAACCAGGAAGACTGACCCAAGGGGTACATCAAGAACACCGACACAAACACCGCAAT
>JBHJIY010000255.1:0-8059 GCA_050042985.1 Phormidesmis sp.
GTGTAGCTTTGACCCTATCATTTCAGCGAGTTATGGCGAGTGGTAGCTAGAGAGCGGCGATACGAAATACCTTGAACAACAGACACTACATCTCAACCGAGCGCTGGGTCAAATTACGGGAGAGGGCAACACAGTCGACGCAGGAAAGGGCAACAATGAACCGGTAGAAATTCCGGCTTATCGCTGCCCTGAGCTGTATTATCTTCAGCACGACGAGTACGTACCCAATGTGTCGACACCGCTGCTGTGGACACAGGCAAACCTATGCATTGCGCTTAAGCTGATGGAACGCAGCTTGGTAAAGGATTGATTCCTTAGTTTTCGGCTAGGGTCATGCTGCTGTTACGGCTGCGAACTTGCCAGTAGCGCAGCCAGCCGCCAATCATGGCTCCGCTGATAGCGATCGCAACATTCAGTACCGCAAAAAATACAGGCTCACGCGAACCAAACACAAGGCTCGGCACAATGTACAGCAGCGTTGTCATTAGGCAAAAAAGCGCAGCGTGAAAAACCGGTGCCCGGCGGGCAAAAAACGCAGCCACATAGCCACCCATGGCCGAGAATAGAACGCCACAAATCGCAGAAAATGCGAGGAATTGAGACGTGATGGTGCGACCTCCACCGCTGAGATAGGCGATATAGAGAAGCTGCGTGCTCAGGCAAAGGGTCAGATAGCCTAGGCCCAGGCCCAACAGCGTAAGCGCAGTATTACGAAATCGAAGCGAGAGAGATTTAGGCATAGTGTGTACAAATTGGCCTATTTACAGGTAAAGACTGCGTCAATGACTACGCTCAGGCCACGGGTCGGTGGCAGAAGAATTGATGAAAACGTATCAAGACGAGTGTTTACGATTCTGCTAGCAAGAATGCCCGCATTTCACCTCGACCTTTAATTTGTAGATAGCCTCGATCTTCAAATGTATAGGTTTCCTTTAGCTGCAAGTACGTATCCTCACTCACCTGAATGCGATTGACGATACCGTGAGACTCCATTCGACTTGCCACATTCACCGCATCACCCCACAGGTCGTAGGAAAACTTTTTGGTACCAATCACCCCAGCAACAACTGGCCCCGTATTGATGCCAATGCGCAGGCACAGCTTACGATCGCCTAGTGGATAATCCTGCGCAAATTCCATCATTTCGATCGCCATAGCCAGCACCGCCTCAGCATGATTCGCCTGTGGGCTGGGCACACCACCCACCACCATATAGGCATCTCCAATGGTTTTTATTTTTTCTAGGCCGTGGCGCTCAGCGATCGCATCAAAAGCCGAAAAAATATCGTTCAGCTGACACACCAGCTCAGTTGGCCCCGTATTTGCCGCAATCTCTGTAAATTTCACAATATCGGCAAACAGAATCGTCGCCGTTTCAAAGCGGTTGGCAATAGCCCCATGATTACGCTCATTATCTTTGAGCTGAGCTGCGATCGCAGCTGGCAAAATATTCAGCAGCAGCCGATCCGCCTTCTCCTGCTCTAGCCTCAGCCCAGCCTCAGCTTCTTCGCGATCGCGAATCTCTCGGTTGATGCGCTCAAACATCCCACGGAAGGCCACCGATACCTCACCTAGCTCATTGCAAGAGATCTTTTGCAAGCTAGCAAAATCAGGTGTTTTTCCTTCGGAAATCGCCTCACCTACCGCAGAAAGGTCGTCGCGCAGCAGCAGCAAAGGCCGAATCACAATCCGCTGAAGCACCAACAGCGTCACCAGCGTGACAAACGCCGAAATAATCACCACCAGACACATCACCCCGAAAGCGTACGCCCGCATACCGCGCTGCACCACCGTTGCATCGTGGCGAATCGCCAGCATATAGCTCATCTGCGGATCAGCACTAGGCCAGGCCACATCGTAGCGCGAGCCCTCAACAGCCAGCCTCCGAACAGCAGTCATCCTGCCCGGCTGCTCCACTGCCCCAGCTTTTGTTAACTGCCAAAAAGGTGCAATCACCGGCTCAGTAAATGCACTCGGATCAAAGACTGGCGCTTCACCCACACTATCCACAAGCCGACCATTCGCATCGTGTAGTGCCACACCCTTAATGATAGAGCCTTCGCGTAGCCGAACATGGCGCAAAATCATTTGTTCGGGCATATCGCCCACTATCTCTGCTTTGAGCGACGTCAGCACCTCTTGAGAGACTGTTTCTAGCTCACGCAGTTCTTCCGCCTGCCGACGACCATAAGAAGGCACAAATAACACGCCCTCAATCACCACAATGCTAGAAAATACCCAAGCCGTAATCTGCCGGGAAAGCCTTGAGCGGAAAAGTAACGGCGAACGGTTTTGTGAACTCGGGAAGAAAAGCTTAACCATAGCGTTAGAGTGCCCGCCGAGGATTACGCTTAATCTATAGTGCTTGTTACATTTATCTCAACAGACTAGCGTTTTTCGTTTTCTTTTCTACCCTCTCATTCGCCTTTTCTCTTGTTTATGTCTGCTCCTTTCGACCCGACTGAACCCAGTAAAGCAAACAGATCTGAAGTCGCTAAAATTCAGTCTATTTTGCAGCGGCTTCACCGCACTATGCAAATGGACGAAAAGGTTCAGCAGACAACCAACGAACTCAGAGCGTCTCTGCGCACAGATCGCGTTGTTCTTTACTATTTTTATGAGGAATGGGAAGGGCGTGTCACCTTTGAGTCGCTAAGTAGTGAAGAGTATTCTATCTTGGGCTCTACTGGGCCAGACGAATGCTTTAACGGTGACTATGCCGCGCTGTATTTGGACGGTAGGGTGAGTGCGATCGCCGATATCGAAACGGCTGCGATCGCCCCCTGCCACCGAGACTTTCTGCAAGCTATAAAAGTGCGCGCTAACCTAGTCGCCCCCATCCTAACTGGCAAAAACAAACAAACGCTGTGGGGCCTACTCGTGGCACACCACTGTCAGGGAGAAAAGACCTGGACAGACGCCAACATTGAACACATAAAAGCCAGCGCCTCAGAGCTGGCGCAGGCCTCTTCAATTAAAACGCCATGACCTGCTAACCGCTATCAGCGAGTGACTGTATCAAAAAAAGAGAAGGTCTGCGCCAACAGAACATACCTTCTCTTTCATCTATCGACAGAACGCGTTTTGGTCTAAGTTTCTAGGTCTAAGTTTCTAGATTTACGAAGCGCGCAGCGCCTGCTCTACAGCTGGCTGATACTGCGGGCAATAGTAAGCCGCGCCCAAGTTCATCATAGTGCCACCATACAAAGCAACAGAATAAGACGCCTGCTCATACGCTTCACCACTCAGCCCCTGTAGCTGGCTCAGCGCAGCATTGACCATAATGTCGTAGCCATCAGCAGGATTTAAGCCATTCTCAAAATCGATACAGATGCCCTGGGCCAGCCAAACATTGCTCGCATCGCCCACCTGACTCACCGCAACCTGATAGGCCAGGTCATCTTGCCCTTGCAAAAAGGAATACAAACTATCTAGAAATGCTCTGTCTACCGCCTCTGTTTGTGCGACCGCAGCCGTCGGAGCAGCCAGCGCAAACGTACCTAGCAGCGCAAACAGCTGAAAACCGCGTTTTACAGCCGACAAATCGAAACCTATCATGCCCATCTCCAAAATTATATTGAAAGGGAGTGCGCTAGCCCTCACTGCGTCATCATCCCCAATCAATATTGCCCCAGCCACCGTATAAATCTGATGAAACTTTATAAGCAAAATCACGGCTTTTGGCTGAGTTGCAGTCTGTGAAGATCGTATTCCCTAGTAAAAACTACAACAGCATACGATAGTTCTCTACTATAGATACAGACATCTCTCATGTACAAAGAAGGACTCATGAATACTATTCTTTCGAGGCTGCATCAAAAGATCACAGCCCAATCAACCGCTTATTTATGGATGCCAATTATCACGCTGCTCTCGGCAGTATGGTTGCTCAGCACACCACCTGCACTTGCCGCACCCACACTCTCCCATGCAGACAAAACGGCCCAGGCTTACATCATCGCGCCTACCAACGGCCAAAACGTATCGTCAGAGTTCGCTGTAAAATTTGGCCTATCGGGCATGGGAGTTGCCCCCGCAGGTATAGATAAGGAAGGTACAGGGCACCATCATCTGCTGATTGACGTTGATGAGCTACCGCCGCTGACAGAACCCCTAGCCGCCACTAGCCAAATCAAACACTTCGGCGGTGGGCAAACCGAAACAACACTTGAGCTGACACCCGGCGAACACACCCTACAACTGATATTGGGCAACTACACACACGTTCCCCACGACAATCCTGTTATCTCCGAGAAAGTTACAGTCACCGTAGAATAATCCGCAGGCCGCGCACTCACCAATAAAGAACATCACAACCAACCGCAACAGAAAAGCCCAAGCCTAGGAAATACCCTGAGCTTGGGCTTTTCTATTAGCTTTGCGTTGGTACTTCTACGGTAACAATCTATCGATCCAAGCACCTGGCAACTTCATCGAATTCCGATCTTATTGACAGAAATTGATAGTAGCGTGGAATAAATTGGGTAGCCTAACGGATAACAATCCATAGTCACCGCAACGGGTGCACTTAAAGAGCGGAACACTTTCCGTAAAATCTCTAGATGGATTGTTGAAATCAGGGTGAAGTACACATCTAAAAGGTTTTATTATGGGTAATCAGACTGCTACACAGCGGTTGGAAGAGCCTGCTGTCAAAGAGTCTACAAGTTCAGCATCTACAAGTAAAAAGTCTATAGTGAAAAAGGCAGTACTGAAGAAAGCAGCAGTCAGCTCAGAACGCACTATGACTAAAAAGAAACAGTCCAGTACAAACAAAATCGGCATTAATCTAGAGCAGACATCAGCAGACACGGATCCTTTAGCGTTTTTAGAACAGACACATCCAGCCGTGCGATCGCTGCTGGCAGCCGCGACTCCGCTTTCAGACTTTACCAGCGCCATCGGTCAGCTTAGCCTTAGAGAGCGCAAGCAAATCGTTGAACAAGCCTTAGTCATCGTCCAGGAGAACTTCGTCCACTTGCCGCTCAAAAGAGCGATGCATGGGGTAGATCCAGTCCAAAAGCTACGCCTCATTCAGCATCGGCTCTCTCAGGCAAAGCCCAAAACCATGGGCAGCGAGTCCCAGTTCCATCGCGACATGATCGACGTGTTCACCTCCGTTCGCGACCTCCATACCAACTACCTTCTTCCTGAGCCCTTCGCCGACAAGATTGCCTTTCTCCCCTTTGACATTGAGGAATGCTTCGATGATGAAGGCAAACCACAGTACCTAACTTCTCACTTTGTCCCCGGCTTCGACCACGAATACTTCAAAAAAGGCGTCACCATCACAGCTTGGAACGCCGTCCCTATTCAGCGCGCCATCGAAGTCTCTGCCGACCAGCACGCAGGCAGCAACGCCTCGGCCCGTCACGCACAGGGGATAGACGGCCTCACCATTCGCGCCCTCAGACGCTCCATGCCGCCCGACGAAATGTGGGTTATCGTCGGCTACACCGATCTAAATGGAACAGAACGAGAGCTAAAGCAGTCATGGCTTGTCGCCTCACTCACACCCAATACTGGCGGCGTTGATGCCAACGAAGTCAGCATCAACGCTACCTGCCTAGGAAACGACTTACAGGCAGACATCATTCAGCAGGCTCGTAAAATGCTGTTTGCGCCTGCTGTCGTTGCCCGAGAAAAAGCCCGAGAAGAAGCTCGAGCAGCAGATAACTTCAATCAGAGCACGCTTTCAGAACAGTCAGCCGCCAAAGAAACAGAACCTGGAGAAGTTCTAGAAACTAGGCTGGACGGCATTTTCCGAGCAAAACGAGTCTCTACACCCAGCGGCGAATTCGGCTACATCCGAATTTTCAGCTTCAACATAGACGATCCCGACGGTTTTATTAACGAATTCATTCGACTGGTTGAGCAGCTGCCTCAAAAAGGTTTGATTGTAGATGTACGTGGTAACGGCGGGGGCCACATCTACGCTAGTGAAGGCCTATTGCAGGTGCTCACACCGGGCGAAATTACGCCTGAGCCAACTCAATTCCTCAGCACCGCACTGAATGCCCGAATTTGTCAGCGACATGAAGTCGATCGCGTGGGTATTGATCTCTCACCCTGGGTAGCGTCTTTGACTAAAGCGGTAGAAACAGGCGAAATCTATTCACAGGCAGTGTCCATCACACCCCATGAGTTTGCCAACGGCAGAGGACAGAGATACTACGGTCCAGCGGTATTGGTCACAGACGCACGCTGCTACAGTGCCACCGATATCTTTGCGGCTGGCTTCAAAGACCACAAAATCGGCCATATTTTAGGGGTAGATGGGAATACGGGCGCTGGCGGAGCAAATGTGTGGGAGCATGGCCTGCTCAGCGAACTGTTAAAAGTACCTGCACCAGCAGATAGACAATCTCCTTACAAGACATTGCCACAGAGTGCCGGAATGCGTGTCGCCGTTCGCAGAACGCTAAGAGTAGGAGAGTCAGCTGGTACTCCAGTCGAAGACCTAGGCATTGTTCCAGATTCTCGCCATTCACTAACCAAGGAAGACTTGCTCGACGGTAATAAAGATCTAATCAATGCGGCCGCCAAAATCTTGAAACGGATGCCCGCATACGAGCTATCTGCGACCGTAGGTCAATCTACATCGGGGCTCTCTATTACCGCAACCACAGCTGGGTTTACTCGGCTAGATGTATATGTAGATAGCAGACCCATGCAAAGCATGAATGTGAGCGATGACACACATCAGTTTGAAATAGATCTATCCGAGAAAGCCACTGAGCTGAAGCTGATGGGCTATTTAGAAGATGACTGCGTAGCCGTTCGACGAATTGTCATCTAGATTTTCTCTTTCTCCAGCGTTGCTCTGTGTAGTTCAAGGGCGCAACCTCCTCGCTTCTGGAGATTGCGCCCTTTTCTTATATCTGTTCTCTCGTGCTTACTTCCTGTGGCTGTGCATTCTTATGGCTATTTGAATATAGACATCGCAATCACTTAAAAGAACAACCCCCAAGCCGAGAATTGCTACGGCTGGGGGCTGTTCTTTAAACTATTCAGAGGTTCAAGGCCACTGAGGCATTGACCCTCAGGTATTATCTACCGTCTGGACATGAAAATGCGAAGCACGTACCAGAACAGCAGCATCACCGATGAGAAGAGAGACAGAGAAGCCGCCACGTAATAGTCTGTGGGATAACGTTGCATCACCTGCGACGTTTGGTACAAAATAGCAGCAGCAGCAAAAGCCACCATCGCAAACGAGAAGAAGATCCCAAGGCTAAAGCCAAAGATAAAGCTACAGACAATCAGACCCAGGGCCACCATGCCAAATATCTTGAGCGCACCGCCCAAAAAGGAAAAGTCTTTCCCAGTGGTAAAGACGACTGCCGTGAGCCCACCAAACAGAAAGAGCGTTACCAGCGCAGCAGACTGAACAACCTCAATACCGCCGCCTGAAAATAGTATGGCTATACCCAGCAAAGGCGCGAACATAATCGCCTCGCCAATGACGTATAGCCCTAAGCCCATGTACTGAGTGTTGATATCACCCGCTTTTGCGGTGAGTCCGCTAGAGAGATAGCCCAGCAGCATAAAGCCACCTAGCAGCGCCATATAGCCGAAGCTGCTACCCAGCACAAAGTTCGTCAGCGCTTGTGCAATACCCAGCTGAAAGAACAAAAACTCAACAATGATAAAAGCGCCTACCGCACCTGCAAGATGCTGATAGGTCTTTTTAATAAATTCCGCACGCTCGCTTGGACGTGCCTGGGCAACTACAATCATACAAATCGTTTCCTTCTGAAGTATTTACAGTATTGACCGATCTAAACCCTATCTACACAGGCAATAGGCCACATAACGGACAGTTGAACGAGCACCAGACCCAAAGCGTAGCGCTAAAGAGCCATCTTGATGATCAGAGCTGTGATCAAGGCTATCGCCACCAAGATAACCCTATGATCTATGTACAGGACAAAAAGTTAATAGCCCGCTGAAATGCTATCTGCTGTTGAGGTTGAGCTAGATTCATGACGATATGCCGCAGATGGTCTAATCCATAGCGAAAGATACTCTTGGCTAAGCGGCCATGTGCTTTGAGTTT
>JBHJIY010000256.1:0-25937 GCA_050042985.1 Phormidesmis sp.
CAAAACCAGGCTGTGACCGCTGTCAATCAATCTAGCGATCGGCCTGTCGCGCAGTCCAACGTGATCGCTCCCGAGCCCAACTTCGATAGCTACTGGAATCAGGGCCAAGCTGAATTGACTTCCTACACGCTCGAACAGGCTCGCTACGGTGAACTTCACCAGGGCAGCGCTGTGATGGTGTTTGTCACCGAACCTTTTTCCCAAAGTAAACAGGTCAAACTCGACGATTATGCCAACGCAGGCAGCGATCGGGTTCCCGTCCTAAAACTGAACGCCACCAAAAAGTTCAACACAGGCGTCTATCCCTATTCAATGATGGCGTCTTCCTTTAGCCCGATTGATTTGGCAACACATCCCCATGCCCTCAAAATCACCAGCTCCTCACAAGAATGGTGTGGACAAACCTTTGCACAGGTAAACAATCGCGATCGCAACTACCAGGTTCAGCTCAACTCTTACTTTGAAGCAGAAGGCGATGAAAATTTTACCGTCGATAAAACGTGGCTAGAAGACGAACTGTGGAGCCGCATTCGCATCAATCCGGCCTCACTGCCTACTGGTGATCTCTCAGTGTTGCCCAGCCTTTGGTACACCCGTCTCCGCCACAGACCTTTTGAGGCAACTGCAGCAACCGCAACCATCACAGACGATGCCGCCGATCCCTCACTCAAGATCTACGCCTTAAATTACCCCAGTCAATCGCGTAGCCTCAGTATCCACTTCGCTGCCAAATTTCCCCACGAAATTCAAAGCTGGGAAGAGACTCACCTCAGTGGCTTTGGTCGCCCTCAGCCGCTAACCACCAAAGCCACGCTCAACCAGCGCATTATGAGCGACTATTGGAATCGAAACAGCAATGCAGACAGCGCGCTGCGCCAGGAACTGGGCCTATCCTGAATGGGTAGTAATGTTACTTGTGCTGCGCGGTTACGAAAGACAGCTGCAAAATAAGCCCCTTCTAAAAAGCTTTTTCCACGAAATAGCTCAGGCATGTAGCGCTGACTATCGAGGACGTTGTCTAGATAATTGCCAGCTTGTTCTAGATTGCCTTTATCCATAGCAGCTGTGTAGGCAGTATACAAACCGTCAGCTCGAATCATTGACTTTTCTGGCGCAGACAGTACTTTCTCAATCAAAACAGGATCGATATCTCTCGGTCTAATGCCCTGCCTCAAACTAGCGTCGATGCTGTACAAGGCAAAGAAGCTTTGCCCTGGTAAATCGTTTTTCGCTAAATCTAAGAATCTGCGGCCATCTGTTCTCAAATGACCAATAGTAATCGGGAGAATGTTGAGGAAAAAAGAGTGCAGACTAATCACGGACAGTACTGCAATAGACCAAAGAGCTAAACTGTTGCTTACGGCTGTGGGTGCTAGGAAAATAGGCAGAATGCCTGCAGAAAATAACAGGAAAGTGGAGATAGAACCGCCTGCAATCATCATCATGAGCGATCGCTTATCGAACGTGTTCAGAGACTTTGGTACTGGCAGAACAAATCCACCTGCAAATCGCTTGCGAGAACGACAAAACTTCCATCTTTTGCCATGACGAACAAATATCCACCGACCCACCGCAAACGCTCTCAGATCAAACCCATAGACTAGTGCCAGTACTAAGTGACCTAGCTCATGTACCAGTATCATCAGGTACGAATAACCAAAGACGCTGGCTAGACCAAGTCCTAATGCCCACAGTGGCGACACCACACGAATGCGCTCCATAGCAGAAGCAGATAAAGGCGGCATCCCAGCAAACCAAATAATGACTAGGGCAAACAGCAACCCACTAGATAGTAGAATCATTTTCCAAAGAAGCTGTCGCTGAAGTATCACCTTTTACAGGCTGAGTTGGGGGAACGGATAGTCAGCGACTAGGCTTGAGCAAACGGCGTAATCCTACATGCGTCACGGCTCCATACGTACAGCCATAGACCAACGACCCAACGAAAACAGCTGCACCCAAACGCAAGTCCATCGACAGCGCAAAAGTCATAGAGATCATCTGCCCTAAAATGACGCTTACAATAATTGCCACTACGCTTGCAACCATCGCCATACCAAAAGGTGTTTCCTACAATCCATTGCAATCCGAAGCGCTTGGATAAAGCTGACGCAGCTAAGTGAGAAGAGAAAGTCACGATTACGGCTCCTTAAAGGAGGTTGTTGAAGATATGTAGAGTGATGACATAGCGTACACATCTCAAAAGAGCCAGCAACATAAGTTACCGTTTAAACCTACTGCTACTCCTCAAGACATCATTCAATTGCTCGAATTCGAGCTAGCCAAAATAATGCTTTTAGTGAAAAAGTCGACCCGTAAGCTGTCGCTGGCCCTTTACTTATCTGCGCTGATCTCTATCGTTCTGCCATTTACGGCTCTGCCGTCCAAAGCTGCCGAAATCAATGCACTCACCGCGTCCCCAGCTATCGTGGCCCAAGCTGACACTGCGACCCCCACAGCGGAATCAGTTGAACCGGTTGCTCCTGGCGAAATTTCAGCGGAAACCCGCGCCAAAATTGAAGAACTGCTAGATATCACTAACGCTAGCGAACTCAACACTCAGGTGATGGAAGGCATCGTTGCCCAGTTCAGAGAGATTTCTCCCGAAGTTCCCGACGCATGGTGGGACAGATTCATCGAGAAAGTCAACTACGCGGAACTCGATGACCTTCTCATTCCCATCTATGCACAGAACTTTACCAACGAAGAACTAGACGGCATTATTGACTTTTACCGCACACCAATTGGTCAGTCTGTCCTTACAAAAATGCCTATGGTGGTGCAAGATAGCCTCACCGCTGGGCAAAGCTGGGGCATACGCATCGCTCAGGAAGTCATAGACGAACTCGCCGCCGATGGCTATGAGCTGCCCGCTGAGCAAATATAGAAACCCGTACAACCCAATGATTAAGTTCTGCTCAGCCGTTGATTAAGGGTGTGTTGATTGACCGCTTATTTACGGTGGCAAGTGCTAGCCTAGTGAAATATTTTCACACCCTATGTCCTTGCTACCGTTTTAGTGTTTCATGAGCAAAATTGTCGTCGGTTTATCTGGCGGAGTCGATAGCTCCGTTGCCGCAGCTACCCTTCATAACGCAGGTCATGACGTGATTGGCCTCACCCTTTGGCTAATGAAAGGCAAGGGACAGTGCTGCTCGGAAGGAATGACCGACGCGGCTCAGCTGTGTGAAGAACTCGGCATTGACTACAACGTCGTAGACTCTCGTGACGTGTTTGAAAAGCACATCATCAACTACGTCGTCGACGGCTACGCTCAGGGCGTCACGCCGCTGCCCTGCTCACAGTGCAACAGCACCGTAAAGTTTGGCCCGATGCTAAGCTACGCCGTGAATGAAATGGGTGCAGACTATATTGCCACAGGCCACTACGCCCGCATTACTCACAATGCCGACACAGGCCGCTACGAGCTACGCCGCGCCGTCGATCGCAACAAGGACCAATCCTACTTCCTATACGATCTCAACCAAGAACAGCTCGCGGCCACGCAGTTTCCCCTCGGCGATAAAACCAAGCCCGAAACCCGCAAAATTGCCGCCGAACTAGGCCTACACACCGCAGATAAGCCCGAAAGCCAAGACCTTTGTCTGGTAGAGCAGCATGGCTCAATGAAAACCTTTCTAGAAAAATACCTGGCACCTAAACCCGGCGATATCGTCGATAGTAATGGTGCGGTACTCGGCCAGCATGAGGGCATTCACAACTACACCATCGGCCAGCGAAAAGGGCTTGGTATCGCCGCGCCAAATCCGCTGTATGTGGTGGGGTTAGATGTTGGACGCAATCAGGTTGTTGTGGGGGAGCGCGACAGTGTAACTACCTCGGAGTGCACCGTACACCGAGTGAACTGGGTTTCTGTGGCACCCGCTGCAGGGCCTATTGCCGCTGAAGTGCAAATCCGCTATCGATCACAGGCTGTAGGCGCGACCATCGTACCGATTGCTGATGTAGATGGCACTGGACATGTCAAAATCATTTTTGATGAGCCCCAGTTTGGCGTAACGCCCGGACAAGCAGCCGTTTGGTATGAAAGTAATGGACGTGTGCTAGGGGGCGGTATTATTGAGCCGATGTGATCAAACACGGATGCTCGATTGCTGCTGGGTAGCATAGATTGTCCGGTAAGTTTGCTTAGTAAGTTTTTGCAGCTACAAAGCAGAGATAAAGATATCTCTGCAAATATTGGGCTGTGAAGGCGCAGATTTACAATTTGAAACGAATCGAAAAGACGCAGTCACAGAGGAGACATCTCTTGAGCGAAGCAAAAGATACTATCGCAGCCCATGGCGGGACGCTAATCAACCGTTTAGCTAGCGATGCACAGAAAAAAGAATTTGAAAGCAAGGCAGACAGCCTACCTCGCGTCACACTGGATGCACGGGCCGCTTCTGACCTTGTGATGATTGCCATTGGTGGCTTCAGCCCGCTAACTGGCTTTATGAAAGAAGCCGACTACAATCCCGTTGTCACGGACATGCGTCTGGCTAGCGGTGTGCCTTGGTCTGTACCGGTTACGCTTTCTGTGAGCGAAGAAGTTGCTAAGCCTTTAGAACTCGGCCAGCTTGTTCGCCTCGACGATGAGAGCGGTCGCTTCATTGGTGTGCTAGAACTCAGCGAAAAGTACACTTACGACAAGAAAAAAGAAGCCATAAATGTCTATCGTACAGACGAAGATAAGCACCCCGGCGTAAAAGTCGTTTACGACCAAGGGGCTATTAATCTTGCAGGCGATGTGTGGCTGCTAGAGCGCGACGCTCACCCACTCTTCCCTGACTATCAAATCGACCCGGCTGAATCCCGTAAGCAGTTTGCTGAGCGTGGCTGGAAAACTGTGGTCGGCTTCCAAACTCGTAACCCCATCCACCGGGCCCATGAGTACATTCAAAAGTGTGCGCTAGAAACCGTGGACGGTCTCTTTTTGCACCCATTGGTTGGCGCGACTAAGAGCGATGACATCCCGGCTGATGTGCGGATGCGCTGCTACGAAATCATGATGGAAAACTATTTCCCTCAGGACCGTGTGATTTTGGCCATTAATCCTTCTGCGATGCGCTATGCAGGCCCTCGCGAAGCGATTTTCCACGCGCTTATTCGTAAGAACTATGGCTGCACTCACTTTATTGTGGGCCGTGACCATGCTGGTGTTGGTGATTACTACGGTACGTACGATGCACAGGCAATCTTCGATGAGTTTGAGCCTGGCGAACTCGGTATTGCACCCATGAAGTTTGAGCATGCATTCTACTGCAAGCGCACAAGCACCATGGCAACCACTAAGACGAGTCCTGCTACGCCCGAAGAGCGAGTTCACCTGTCGGGGACAAAAGTACGCGCGATGCTGCGCGAAGGCAAGCAGCCACCTCCAGAGTTCTCTCGCCCTGAGGTTGCAGCTGAGCTGATTAAGGCGATGAAAGCCTAGCTCATACGCGTGTTTGCACACGACTGAACGAACAGCTAAATAGGTAACTTACCCTCAGGTGCTCAAGGATTCAAAACTTAGGCGCTTGAGGGTTTAAGCTTAATGGGTGTAGAAATAGGAGGCGGTGTTCGGATGGGTTCTAAGACAAGTGATAGCAATGATCGGCGCAGTAACCGGCAGAGTCATCAGCAGGGTCTAAACCGACGTACATTTCTTCAGAAGACAGGTCTAGTTGCAGGTGCCCTTGGGCTGGCTGATTTATCTATTAAGCTGGGTATGCCTGAGCGAGCAAAGGCATATAGCCAGGCATTAGCAGAGCCCAACGGGCGCAAGCTGGCCTTGCTCATTGGGATTGATGACTATTCTAATAAGGCCATTCCCGAAAGCCAGATAGGGCCTCACAAGCTCGCAGGCTGTGGGACAGATATCGCGCTGCAAAGAGCGCTGCTGATTCATCGCTTTGGCTTTTTGCCCAGTGATATTGTTTGCCTTACCAACGCTCAGGCGACGCGAGAAGGCATTTACGATGCGTTTGTGAGCCATCTGTACGAGCAGGCAAAAGCAGGCGACACCGTTGTGTTTCACTTCAGCGGCTATGGCGCGCAGGTCCGAATTTCGGATTTGGCTGGGGGGCGATCGCCGCTTAGATCGCTAGTGCCTTTTGATGGGCTATTGCCGACCGAGAGTCGTCCGGTGCTCAACGATATTTCAGAAATAGAGCTTAAGGCGCTGCTGGGCCTGCTGAAGACTAAAAACGTGACGACCGTACTTGATGCGGGTTTTGTGGATATTGCGGTGCCGCTCTCGGGAGGATTGCGATCGCGCGCCCGCTCTGAACTTGTCACTGGCCGGCTCCCTGCCACCTTTCCACTGCTGACCAGTCAACGCCCAGCCAAAGAGAGCGATCCCTTTCCGGGCATTCTGCTACGCGGAGCAGCGATTGACGATATCGTTCTCGAACGGCAGTGGAATGACTTCAACGCTGGCGCGTTTACCTATGTGCTTACTCAGCATTTGTGGACGGCGAGCGCTCCAGTTACAGCGAAAAGGAGCCTAGCGCGCACGCAAGAAACGCTTTCTCGCTGGGGAGGCAGCAGTCAGCAGCCGACTATTAGCGGCAAACAAGATCGCACCAAAGAATTTCCTGTCTACAGCACGCCTTTGATGGATAGTACCCGTGGTGAAGGGGTGATTACAGATCTTAGCGATGATGGGAAAACTGCAACAATATGGTTTGGTGGACTGCCGCCAAGGGTCTTGGAATATTTGGGTGCGCCTGCGGTGGTGAGCTGCGCGGGTAGGCGGTTGAAGCTGCGATCGCACGATGGGCTGACCGGCAGAGCCAAACTTGCCAACAGTGCTGCTAACAACGGCGCACCGTTACAAATTGGTCAGGCCGTTTTCGAGGCTGTTCGCATCCTCCCCAAAGATTTGAACCTAGTTGTTGCTCTCGATAGTCGTCTGGAGCGCATTGAACGCGTTGATGCAACCAGTGCCCTATCCACGCTGTCTTTTGTTAGCTCCACTTCGGATACAGATCTTCCCGCTGATTGTTTGCTAGGCAAACCTTTCGACACTAAGGGAACAACGCTTACCGCTAGCCTGAGCCCTATCAGAATCTCGCAGGCAGTAGCTGCCTCTTCTTCAAGTCAAGCAACAGTAAGAGAAAAAGAAACAGATAAATCCGAAGTCGATATAATCATGGATTCTGCTGATAACGCTGGCTACGGACTGTTTTCTCTTACCCGCACGCTAGTTCCAGGCACGCTTGCACAGCAGGAAGAAGCCATTAAGCCAGCTATCAATCGCTTGAGTGCCAAACTCCGAGCACTTATGGCGCTCAAAATGCTGCGGCTTAGCGAAAACCAGGCCTCTTCTCAGCTTCCTATACGGGTTCTTCTAGAAGAAGTGGGAGAAAAGGGAAATAGGCCGCTTGTCAGCCGACAAACATTTGCACAGAACTCAGCTAACAGCAAAGAAGTTTTGGGCTTTGCACCGGAGGTATCTGTGGGTAGTCGGGTACGCTATCGATTGTTCAACGATAGCGATCGACCTCTCTTCTACACGCTGATAAACGTTGATCCTAGAGAACGATTGTCAGCATTTTGTCCTACGATGGAAGCTGCTGTTGTTTCAGGTAATGAGACAGAAAGCAGCGAAGCCGCCACAATTTCAGCTGACAGTATTGCGCCTGGTAGCAGTGTTGTTATTCCTAGCGCCGATCGCGATTGGGCGGTCGAAACGCCCACTGGCCTCGTAGAAACCTACGTTGTGTGTAGCGCACGGCCCCTAATCAATACCTTCAATCTTTTGCTGGTAGACCCCAATAATGCAGGCAAGCGAGTCAATCCACTCCCTAACCCACTCGAAGTCATGCAGGCTCTTTTCTCTGATATTAGCCAGGACGACAGCGCCGACGGCTATTCTCTAAACGTTGATGAATGGGCAACCGTGAACTTTACCTATCAGACAGTCTAAATCCGACCATCCAAACTTTAAACCACTGTTTAGATTTCAATAGCTGTCCAAATCTCAAGAGAACTTGTGTGTTCGGTGCTTATTTTCCAGTATTCGCTCCCCTGTGCGCCCTGTCGTGCGCTAGGAAGCAGGTTCTGACTCAACTTTAAGCTGTACGTCTTCGTATAGTTCAGCTAAGGAAATTTCTAAGCCTACGCTTTTGAGTTCAACAACAACATTACTTTCTTCTGCTTCTCCTTTTGCTTGATATGCCTGTAAAACCCATAAGCCGCCACTTGAGCGACGAAATACTTCCACGCGCTCTCGTTTAGCATTCACCAAAACATATTCTTCTAAGCTCTCGATGAGCTGATAGTCTATGAATTTGTCGCCTCTATCTTTTGCTTCTGTAGAGTCTGAGAGGACTTCGACAATTAGTTTTGGAAACCGCTTAGACAGTGAATCTTCTCTATCAGTCGGATCGCAGGTGACAAAGACGTCGGGATAGTAATAATTGCGAACAGGTGGCTGAACTTTTACATCTGAAGTATGTACCCGGCAACCTGTACCTCTAAGATTTGTCAGCAGGACAAGCGCCATATTCAACGCAATCGTGTTGTGGTTATCAGTGGTGCCAGACATGGCATACACTTCACCATTTATATACTCGTGCTTGGTGTCACTTTTTTCTTCAAACGCCAAATACTCCTCTGGCGTCATCTGTCTGCTAGAAATCTGTGAAATCATAAAGCATTCAAAAGCAACGTCTGAGTAACTATGATAGCGTGATGTTTTCGACGTATCAGTCGGGTACCGCGACTACGGTTTCCTTAGAAGCTTCGTCCTCTGAAGAGTTCGTTTCGCTTTCTTTTTCCTCAGATGGCTTTTCCTCGGCTATTTTTTCTTTGACCGGCTTCTCTTCAACTGGTTCAGGTTTCGCAGCCTTGACTCTAAAGGTAAGGCCACTGGATTTACTCATGCCAATCTTGAGCGTGCTACCTTCTGAAAATGAGTCTTCTAGGATCATGGTTGCAATGGGGTTTTCTAGCTCGCGCTGAATGGCTCGCTTTAGCGGACGCGCGCCATAGGCCGGGTCGTAGCCTTTGTCGGCAACAAAGTCGACGGCGGCTTCGGACATTTCTAGGTTGATTTTTTGGTCTGAGAGGAGACGGAAAATGCGTTTGAGCTGGATGGTAACGATGCTACGCAGTTCCTTCTTAGTTAGCGCGTGGAAGAGGATGGTGTCATCAATGCGGTTCAGGAATTCGGGGCGGAAGTGTGATCGCAGCGCACCCATCACCAGCCTCTCCATCTCCTCAAACTTAGAATCATCACCAGAAACATCGAGAATATGTTCGCTACCGATGTTGCTAGTCATCACGATAACGGTATTTCTAAAATCAACCGTGCGCCCTTGAGAGTCGGTGATGCGGCCATCATCTAGCACTTGCAACAGAATATTGAACACATCGGCGTGCGCTTTTTCTACTTCGTCGAGTAGTACTACAGAATATGGACGACGGCGTACAGCTTCAGAAAGCTGACCGCCTTCTTCGTAGCCCACATACCCAGGGGGTGCGCCCACTAAGCGAGATACTGAGTTTTTCTCCATATACTCAGACATATCTAGGCGAATGAGGGCTTCTTCTGTATCGAAGAGAAAAGATGCTAGCGCTCTCGCGAGTTCTGTTTTACCTACGCCCGTTGGCCCCATAAACATGAATGAGCCAATGGGTCGGCCAGGATCTTTCATTCCTGCTCGTGCCCGTCGAATCGCTGCCGATACTGCTACAACTGCTTCTGCCTGACCAATAACCTGCTTGTGTAAATGGCTCTCTAGCTGCAACAGCTTCTGCCGCTCCGAAGCCATTAAGCGATTTACTGGAATGCCTGTCCAGCGCGCAACAATCTCAGCGATATCATCTTCAGTGACTTGTTCTCGTAGCATGGTCAGGCCCTTCGCCTGCAAGTCTTGCTGGCTCACTTCCAGCTCTTCTAGCTCGCGCTGAATCTCTTCTAATCGTCCATATTTTAGCTGCGCTGCTCGCTCCAAGTCGTTGGCACGCTCAGCCTGATTCATTCGCAGTCGAGTACGCTCTTCTTCTTCTTTGAGTTCGGTAACAGCATCGAGCGTTTCTTTTTCTTTATGCCACTGCTGGTCAAGTACTTTCTGTTCTTCAGAAAGCTCTTCTATCTCTTGCTTAATGCCAGCCAACCGTTGCTTTGAAGTGCGACTGCTAGAGCCTGCTGCCTTCTCACTTTCCAAGGAGAGTTTTTCCATCTCTAGCTGCATCAGCCGCCGGTCGATAATCTCTAGTTCTTCGGGTTTGGAGTCGATCTCCATTTTGAGCTTGGCGGCTGCTTCGTCAATTAGGTCAATGGCCTTGTCTGGAAGAAATCTGTCGCTTACATACCGATCCGAAAGTGCTGCCGCCGCCACCAGCGCAGAATCTAGAATGGTCACACCGTGGTGCACTTCGTAGCGCTCTTTGAGCCCGCGCAAAATCGACACCGCATCTTCTACGCTGGGCTGACCCACATACACCTGCTGAAAGCGACGCTCCAGGGCGGTATCTTTCTCGATGTGCTTACGATATTCGTCTAATGTACTCGCACCAATACAGCGCAGTCCGCCTCGTGCCAGTACTGGCTTCAGAATATTACCCGCGTCCACATTGTTCGCACCTGCGCCTGCACCCACAACGGTATGCAGCTCGTCGATAAAGAGTACAACCTGCCCACCTGAATCGGTGACCTCAGCTAACACAGACCGCAAACGTTCTTCAAATTCACCGCGATATTTTGCGCCAGCGATTAGGCTGCCAACGTCTAGAGAGATGAGAATACGATTTTTGAGAGATTCGGGGACGTCGCCGTTGATGATGCGCTGGGCGAGGGCTTCTGCGATCGCAGTTTTGCCCACCCCTGGCTCACCAATCAGCACCGGATTATTCTTCGTACGCCGCGACAGCACATGAATCACCCGGCGAATCTCCTCATCCCGACCAATCACCGGATCTAGCTTCCCGCCCCGAGCCTCTTCCGTGAGGTCTCGACCATATTGATGCAGCGCCGGATACTCATCTTCCTCCGATCCACTACCCAAACCACTGCCCAACCCGCCCCCTATTTGAGCCTTTGGCTGCTCTCCTTCTTCAGGTACTCTCAGCGCCTGAATCGCCTTCATCATGTGGGACGTATCCACGTCAAAGCCGCGTAGCAAGCGCCGCCCAATGCGCTCATCTTCCACAAAGCCCACTAGCAAATGCTCAATCGAAATCAGCTCATCTTGCAGATTCAGCCGTGCTCCATCGGCAGCATCTAGCATTCGATCTAGACTCTGACCCAAATACAAATTGCTATCGACCGCACCCCGCACCCGCGACTGCCGCTTGGCAAAGGTCTCCAGCTCCTGCAAAATCTGCTCAGGCGATAGCCCTGCCTTGGCCAGTACCACATCCGCCTTACCCGCTTGCTCCAGCATCGCCAGAGTAACGTGCTCTACTTCCAAGTACTGCTGTCGAAAGCGACGCGCCACATCTTGGGCCTCGACAATGGCATCCCAGGCTTTGGCGGTGAACTTATCAGGATCGGTTGGCTGCATATAAGGAGAAGGGCGTGAGCGCAAAGCGAGTGCAGCTTTTCAGTATAGCAAACGAGCAAGATCGGCTATCTGTGCGCATAGTAATACATGTGTAGGTACTTTTCTCTTGAAAAGGCCTCGCCACTAAACTTCACGCAGCTAAGACGTAGACGCACATGGTCGGAGGTAGTTTAAAGATGGTCCAAACTCAATCGAGACCCATGACCCTAGAAACGTTTCTTGCACTGCCAGAGACGAAACCGGCTAGCGACTTCATCAATGGCCAAATTATTCAAAAGCCAATCCCACAGGGAAAACACAGTCGTCTTCAAGATAAGTTTGTCAACGTAATCAACGATATCGTCGAACCAGACAAGACTGCTTGTGTGTTTCCTGAACTGAGATGCATTTGCGGAACAAATGCTGTAGTCCCTGACATATCTGTTTTCATATGGAAGCATCTTCCTATCGGCGACAATGGAGAATTTGAAAACGTATTTTCCATACCGCCTGATTGGATGATTGAAATCCTATCACCAGGTCAACGCTACGCAAAAGTGATCAAGAAGATTCAGTGCTGTCTGCAGAATGGCACTGACATGGGCTGGCTCATAGATCCCAGCGATAGACCGGTCTTAATTCACAGACCCAAACAGGAAGTTCAGGTCATCCTTATCGACGAACCCGATACTGTCCTACCCATGCCAGATTTTATGAATAAGCTGTCCTACAGCATTGCAGATTTATTCAGTTTGCTGCCAGCCTAGCTCACGCTAGCTACGCCCGATCAATCAACCCTGTTTCGCCCCTCAATCAGCTCTATCTTGTAACCATCCGGGTCTTCCACAAAAGCAATCACCGTGGTGCTGTGCTTCATCGGCCCAGGCTCACGGGAGATTTTGCCACCCTGCTTCCTAATTTCCTCACAGGTGCTGTAAATATCATCCACACCCAAAGCAACGTGGCCATAGCCACTGCCTAAGTCGTAGCTTTCAGTTTCCCAGTTGTGCGTCAGCTCTAGCACGGTGTGCTCCGACTCATCGCCGTAGCCGACGAAGGCATTGGTAAACTTGCCGCCGGGGTAGTCCTTCTGGCGCAGGAGCTTCATGCCCAAAACGTCGCAATAGAAAGCAATCGACCGGTCCAGATTCCCTACTCGAATCATGGTGTGTAGCATGCGCATTGTACGGATCCTCTCGTTGTGCCTTATTATTTTGACGGAAAGTGAACATCTTAAACCATCAAACAAAAAGGCGTAGAGCATGATTGATTCCCTCGACACGGCCATTGAAGCGATTCAGGCTAGAGAAATTCTCGACTCCCGAGGAAGGCCCACTATTGAGGCAGAAATTTATTTGGCAGGTGGCGCGTACGGCATAGCGCAGGTGCCTAGTGGCGCATCGACCGGTAGCTTTGAAGCGCATGAGCTGCGCGATGGCGACAGCAGCAAGTACGGCGGTAAGGGCGTGATTAAAGCCGTTGAGAATGTAAACGATGCGATCGCCCGTGAACTCATGGGCTCCAATGCCCTCAACCAAATCGAAATCGACCGCATGATGATTGCTCTAGACGGCACACCCAATAAAAAGAACTTGGGTGCCAACGCGATTTTGGCCGTGTCATTGGCTAACGCACACGCCGCTGCCGCCGCTCAGGCTATGCCACTCTACCGCTATCTCGGTGGCCCGTTGGCAAATGTTCTCCCCGTCCCGATGATGAACGTTATCAATGGTGGCGAGCATGCCAACAATAACGTCGACATTCAAGAATTTATGATTATGCCTGTGGGTGCGAGTAGCTTCCGTGAGGCATTGCGGTGGGGCGCTGAAATTTTTGCGCAGCTAAGCAAAGTACTGGCTGGCAAAGGCTTACTTACGGGTGTTGGTGATGAGGGTGGTTTTGCGCCCAACCTTGGCTCGAACCAAGAGGCTCTCGATTTACTCATGTCTGCCATTTCTGAAGCTGGTTATAAGCCTGGCGAGCAGGTTGCTCTCGCGCTAGACGTTGCGGCTACCGAGTTCTACAACGATGGCAAATATACCTTCGATGGCAAGGCGCACACACCTGATGAAACAATCAGCTATCTCGAAACTCTCGTCAACAACTACCCTATTGTCTCTATTGAAGATGGCCTAGACGAAGAAGACTGGGAGAGCTGGGGCAAGCTGACTGAGCGAATTGGTGACAAAGTACAGCTAGTGGGCGACGACCTGTTTGTGACTAATCCCACGCGCCTACAGAAGGGAATTGAACAATCTTCTGCAAACGCTCTGCTGGTGAAGCTCAACCAAATTGGCACCCTCACAGAAACACTAGAAGCGATTAACCTCGCTCAGCGCAACCAGTTTAACTGTGTGGTGAGCCACCGTTCTGGCGAAACAGAAGACACCACCATTGCGGATCTTGCTGTAGCAACCCGTGCAGGCCAAATTAAAACAGGATCACTTTGCCGCAGTGAGCGAGTCGCAAAATACAATCAGCTTTTGCGGATTGAAGATGAACTAGGCGAACAGTCTGTGTATGCAGGCAGCGTTGGTATGGGCCCTGGCTAAAAGAGCGCTGGGGATGATGGAACCTGGTTTAGGGTGCTATTACTCTTATTGAAATAACAGATTGAAATAACAGATAGAAAACGTTCTGAGTTTTAGAAGCTCAGGACGTTTTTTTGCTATTGTCGCTGCCAGAACTTTCTGTACTAGATGTGCCAAGTTAAATCGATCTGGTGCGATCGCACAACCCCTCACAAAGAAAATCGCATAAATCCATCCATCAGCCCTGCTACCAGCACCAACAGTGCAAAATTATCGCACCCACGAGGCGAAATTGCTTCTACTAACGTAGTTATAGATGCCGTCAACAGAGCCGCAATAGGAAAAATGCTGCTATTCAATCCGTCAATTGAACAAGTGACGAATACGGCAAGTGTTGCTGTCCATACGGCTAAGCTTCCTTCTATTGAGCGAAAAGAAGTTGCTGTGCCAAACGAAAAAACAGGATACTTGTGTTTCCCAAAGCGTCGTCCAATCGGTTCTGCAATGCCATCTGCGATGCCCACGACTAGGATCGCTGTGCGAGTAACTGACATTTGCGCAAAAAGTATATCGACAACGGCTAGTGCCGCAATGCTGACACACCATGAGAACCAAAAGAAGAAAGCGGTATTTGGCACATCGGAAGCTCTTGTGTTGGCGGCGTAAGCATAGGAGAAAGGTGGAATTTCCTTGTAGCGGCAGATGGTGTAGATGAAGATGAGAATTGTAGAGGCGATCGCATACAAATTCACCCTAGCTGTCATCTCTGGCAACCAGCCAAACACCAGTGCCCCACCTACAAACACCGCAATATGATTGATTTTTCGACTATCGGACTCTTGTAGTTTTCCTTTTGCTTTAAAAATCCCTGTTGTTATCCACAGCGAAATAATTCCAAACAGAAAACCAACACAGCGCCAGATATCAATCAGCGCAATCAAGTTATTCAAATTTGACAGATCAGTCATGATTTTTCTCTCTTTTCTTTTCTCTTTTTCTCGTACGCCAATAAGAAATAAACATCGGTAGAATTGAAAGCGCCATCAAACAGCCAATTGCCAACAGGAAATACACTGCGCTGCCACCTTGCAGTGCGTCTGCACCTGTAGCTCCAACCCAGCTATACGCGAGTGTTCCGGGCACAATGCCAACCACCGTGCCGAGTAAGTAAGGTTGCCATCGAATAGCCGTCAGCCCGAAGAGATAGTTTTCAATATTGAATGGCGTTACTGGCCTCAGCCGTACCACAATCACAAAGAACATGGCTTGACGTTCAATCCCTCTCTGAAACTTTTGCAGTGTGGGATTACGGCTAAATCGACGCTCGGCCCAAGGCCGTAGCAAATATCGGCTTAGCCAACACGCTCCCCAGGCTCCAACCGTTGCGCCCAGAACAGAATGAACCGTGCCTGGCAAAAGCCCAAACACGCCGCCGCCCACAATCGTGAGAACAACAGTAGGAATGCCAATTACCATCGCAACGGCATACAGTGCGACAAAGAGAAAAGCACTCCAAGGGCCGAAGCTAGGAAGAACGATTGTGAGTGTTTCACGGCTCAAGACTTGCCGCAGAGGACTGAGATAAAAGCTCGCTACCAGGCAAACCCAAAGTAAGGAAATCTGAAATCTTCTGTTGGTGAGCCGCTGACGGATGTGGACAAAGCAGCGTGTTTGCATGAGAAGTACTAGCCGATAAGAAGTCTCAAATTTGAAAGCACAGCGTAGCCTGTTCCTACTATGATTAAGCTGTCGAAGCGGTCTAGAATGCCGCCGTGGCCTGGCAGTAGGTTGCTGTAATCTTTTACTTGAACAAGACGTTTGACGGCTGATGCCAAAATGTCTCCGGTAAAAGAAAGTGCGGCTGTTCCGAGCCCAATGAAGAGTGCTTCAGTCGGTGAAAGAGAGACCCAGCTTCGCGCAATTTCAGCTGCAACCACACAAAAAAGCGTGCCACCAATAAGGCCTTCTAATGTTTTGCCAGGGCTAATACGAGGCAGCAGCTGGTGCTTACCAAAGAGCTGCCCTGAAACCTGACTAAATCCATCGAATATGAAAACTTGAAAGTAAATAAACAGCAGGAACAACGGATTGAATGTGGTTGAAAAAATGAGAAATCCTACAGTCGTAAATAGGTAACCACCAAGGGTACTGTTCTGTATGACTGGGTTTGAACAGCTCACTACATTTCTAAGAATCTCCCACAGCCCAATGGTGGTGATGAGAATAGCGAGAAGATAAAAGTAGTTGAGGAGGATAGCTGCGATCGCACTCCCCACAATTCCGATATAGGTCACAAACTTCAGCCATCGTCGTCTTGCCGTGTGTGCATCTACCTTACGATTTGCGAGTACCATGCCTACCGCGCCCATCAGTAGAAAACAAAGCGTGTAAACAAAAATAGGATGCATAGCTTACTGACCCTCACGCAGTAACCAAAACAATCCTTTCACATTGGTTTTAGGTTCAGACAAACGCAACACAATCAAAATCTCTTCTATGCAGGCAAAGATGCCAAACCCAATTGCTAAATAAAACAGCCAGCCCCAAAATCCAAACCACAGCAGCGCAATCATGCAGGCACCTTGTAGATAGGCTGTGATTTTGAAAGCATAGGTGTGAAGACCAACAACGCCATCAAATTTGATAAACATTGCTAAGTGGAGGGCAATCCATGCGATCGCAAAGGCAAAAATCCAACCGGCGTGAGGCGTTATCTCCGCTCCCTTGAGACTAAAAATCGCCCAGAATCCAGCAATGTAGGTGACCATATCAGCCCAAGAATCGAGCTTTGCGCCTAGCTCACTTTCCAAATGAAAGGTTCTGGCAATCCAGCCATCTAAGATATCGGTGAAAAGGCTCAATGAGAACATAAAGGCAAAGGCTTGTGTTTGTTCTTGTAAAATAAGCAAAACGAGCAGTGGAAATACAAGTAGCCGGTAGGCTGAGAGAATATTCGGAAGAGTCCATGTCTTAGGTATTGTGTTTGTGGCCTGCGCTGTCATTACGAGTTCCTCTGTATGGGCTATCACCTGTGGTGATGTAAAGACCAAAGCACCGCTATGCACTGGGCATATTGCACTGGGCAATAATTTTTTTGATCGGTGCGTTATCTAACGGCACGCCCCTAAAATTTGTATGACTAGATAGTATTTCTTGAGGAAATGGAAGAACAGACGGTTTCTTTGATTTAAATCAATTTCTGATCTGTTTTGATTTAAATCAATCTTTGGTTTGTTTTTGGAAAGGGAATCGATAATGGTGTCAAAGACTTTAGTGAGCGCAGCAAATGACTGAATGAGGAATCGGCCAAGGTAAGAACGACGTTGGATTTGCCATTGCAGCGATTTGTGGAGACACTCAGGTGAAGTCGCCTACTGACTCACTGACAATCAGAGGCTTCTCAGTTGCAAACCCCTTAGGAGAATATAATTTCTACTTCTCCATAACAATCCTGTGCAGCTTAGCTTCATCTTGCTGAAAGAACATCCAAGCACTGGGGAAAAAGGTCATGTAGCGGTTGTAGACCTTAAGGCCAGATAGCGCGATCGCTTCATCCCTGTTCTCAGCAAGTCTGTCGTACCAGGCTTTAATCGTCGGTTTATAGTCATGAATAGAATCGTGCGTTACTTTAAATCCTGCACTTTCAGCAGCCTCAATATGATGACGATGAATGACTAAAAGAGATCCTGGGAAAAACAGCTGTAGCATGATGGCTGACGCTGGATAGGCTTCATGCTCAAAAGAGAAAAACTGATGTACGCTCAGACCACCGGGTGCGAGAGAACTATATATTTTCTGATACAACTCCTTTAGTTCAACTGGTCTGACATGCTCAATGGCCCCAATCGAAAAGATGCGATCGTAGGGTGTATCTCGAAAGGGTTCAGTAATGAAGTTAGAAAGAGAAATATCAAATCCTAGCGATTCTTTCCCGTAAGCGAGCTGTTCTTTTGAGAGCGTAAATCCAGCCAGCTCGCCTTTATGATCGGTTTCTTGTAAATATTTCAGCATGGCTCCCCAGCCACAGCCAAGGTCCAAGATTTTCTCATTGCCGTTTAGCTTTAGGAGCGATCGCAGATACTCCGCCTTATGAGTCTGAGCATCCTCTAAACTCTCTTGATCATTCTGAAATTCTGCGCAGGTGTAGAACCGGTACTGGGTATCGAGAAATAGCGCATAGAATTCATTGGAAACGTCGTAATGTTCTTCAATGCCGCTAGCATGATCGCGCGTAAGCTTATTTTCTAAATAAGCTTTCCGCTTCGCCGGTGAGGGAGAATTTTTGGAGAGGTTTACTGCCCAGTCAGGCTTGGAATTTGTCCAGAACTGCCAGTTCTCAATGGGATCTAGGGGTGTTGGTGAATGAATCCTGTAATTGGCGATCGCATATAGCAAACCCGCATCAGCCCAATTCGAAACAAACTGCACTGACCGCTGAAAAGTATTCATGGGCAGCTCCTTATCTCAACAAAATTTGAGTAATGGTTCTTCTCCATTCATACCCTATTCACAGGTTGCTTTTAGGCATAGCAGGATAGTTGGGAGATTGACTATCAGAAGATTTATAGCGATCGCATCCAAGCCTACGCAGAACATCTAGATGCAGATGTCTATAGCCCTCACTACCTCGTTCGCTCTGTTACTTCCGGCACCTTTATTTAGTCAAGGGCACAAGCTCACTTACAGTACGCCCCCGAAGAATTCGGTCGCACAGCAGCTGCGACGTTAGAGATTGACTAACAAATTAGGAAGCCTAAGCTCATACATTTCAGCTGCTTGACTAATTGTTACTTTGTTGAGCAGTAGAGACTTCTACAGGCTGTCGCTCATAAATAATTTCATGGCCTGTCTGAGTCTGAGCTGCTTTTGATAGTGACTTTGCATTTCAGGGTCTGATGCTAACCAATGCTGTACTAGGCAGCGCTCTTCCGCAGTCACCTCATCATCCAAGTACGCACTGAGCAGTTCAAAGGCTTCATCAGCGGTGCCAAGCAGTTCAGCAGCGACTACTGGCTCAGTGTCCCCTTCAGACTCGCCGTTCTTTTGTCGGGTATTACTGTCACAAGCATCGTTATCGTAGGCGGCAACATAGCGATCGCGCTTTTCACCCGAAGATGAGCTACGTGACAGGTCATTTTCTTTCGTCACCAGCGAATGCGATGATGCCAATCCTCCGGCCGACCCTCCAAAAGAGTACTGCTCGGTAGCAGACGTTTGGGACTCCAGCGGGTAAGAACAGAGATGATTGGCTGAACCTGCAGAAATCCACTGATCTGAACCCGTCTCAGTAGAACTATGCTCAGTCCACGCTGTAGGCACTGAATGCTGAAAATTTGAATCGCCGTTAAACATTATGATGCGCCATAGACTATCGAGCGCGAGCAGTAGAAAGACCTCTGCTACTGTCGATAGAGAAAATAAATAGGGTCTACTATATGTGTTAGTCCATGTTTACCTGTATCTGCTGCGCTGACTTCCATCAAAAGAAACACACATGCAGCATCTACATAGTTGCAGACGAACATAGTTTGAAATATGTTCGCAGTTTTCAAGAATTCCTTACTAGTGTTATTACACAAAGCCACGCCCCAATAGGCTCTATTCACCAAAACTTTTTGAAACGTCTTACTTTAAAGGATGACTTCTTACATTTAGTACCAAAATATCTTAATTTATTACAAAATAACGATATCTTTCGGAAGCATTTTGAAGGCCTAAAGCGATTGCCAGCGTGCCAACTTAGCTCAGAGATTTGCCTACTCAAGACGGAAGCGTTGTGTTAAAAAAGAAACCTCGCAAAAGGGCAGCGAAGTAAGATTTTGTCCATTGCTTTACGGAATACTTGCACAAAGGCGTGTTTTTTTAAGCGATAATGAACATGACTACTGCTGAGATGACCGGTGAGGTAGCTACTACTAACGCTCCTGATGAGAACAGTAAACCTTGAACAATGAGACGTTCGGCATAAAAACAAATGAGATAAACCAAAAAAGAAGGACCCATCCTTTTATGTACATAACTTTATCTGTTGGGTAAGGTGCCTTAATGATTGGCCTGTGAGTCTATCATTGTGTGCTTAGGCTTGTATTCTCAGAGCTGTATCGTTCCGTTTTACTGCTTTTACGCTTATTTTTTCCTTCGCACCTATGCAATATCTGGCAAAGGTTCATTCCAAATATTCTTCAGAGGCCACCCAGCTTCAGCTCCTAGCTCTGAACGCATCTGAGCACGTTTGGGAGCTGGTAACACCCAGCAAAATGGTCAACACGACTCAAGACGTGCCCTTCAACGAGCAGGCACTGATTCTGGTAGAGATAGAAGGCGAAGACCAGGTCACAAGCGCACAAGATGCAACGCAGTGGGTGACAGATTTTGTTGCAGAATACCTAACCTAGGGCCTTACCCCAAGAGGACTAGAAGACGAGCTAGAGCGCGCAGAACAGTGGAGACAGTCCTTAACGCTACAGAGCCAGGAAGTTCGTCGCAGAGCGCTAGAAACTGCCGCCCGTCGCGACGAAATTCAAAACTTGGAAAAGCGCCTGAAGCTGGAGAGCGAACCAGCCGTAGAACATAAAGACTAGGACATCTACGCTGCGCTTTCCTGTGGTAACACGTCTTGCAGCAGCGGCGCTAGCTCATCTTTTAGCTGACCGGCTCGAATAAATTCCGCATAGGTATCGGACTCAATCGCCAGCAGCTCATCTCGGACCTGTTCAGCAGCGTACTCCAAAATCTCTGGGTTCGAGCGCTGTAGTTTGACAAGGTCTTCTTGAATTTCTTCTAGCTGGCCTTCTACGAGAGCAATTTGGTATCTGGCAAACTCTTCATCCACTTCCTGCCGTTCGATGAGTTCTTTCAGCCGGTCGAGGACACGATTGAGGGCAACTCGGTGTGCCACGAGCTGAGTATGCTTTTGGCGAGTCGGCTGATCGCCCAGCAGGTCTAGCCATGAGAGCAGTGGCTGGGTTGTAAGCCCCTGTACGAGCAGCGTAAAGAGCATGACGCCAAAGACAACAGAAATAATTTCTTCTCGCTGAGCCAGCGATTCTGGTACGCTCAGCGCCAGTGCCACCGATACAGAGCCTCGCAGGCCGCCCCACCAGAGAACGGTTTGCCCTGGGAGTGAAATATTCTCGCCACTGGTCAGCGCATTACTGAGAAAGCCCAACCCGTATACGCTGACCGCCCGCGCTGTAATCATGATGACGATGGCAATCCCAATGGTGTCGGCATAGTCAATCAGGTATTGGAACCGAACTTGGTCACCAATCAGTAGGAAGACAATGGAGTTGACGAAAAATGCCAGGAACTCCCAGAATTCTGAAACGACTAGGCGCGTACGGGGGTTCATGCCAATGCGTGAGCCGAAGTTGCCGAGGATAAGGCCCGTCGTCACAACGGCGATAACGCCGGAGCCGCCTAGCTCTTCGGCCACGATGTAGGTGCCGTAGGCCGACACTAGGGTTAGCGACTGTTCTACCAGCGGAATATCGAATCGCTGTGTTAGGAAGGAGATGCCGAAGCCAATCAGCCCACCCAAACTAATACCGAGTCCTACAAATAGCGCAAATCGAGCAATGGTCACAGAAACGTCGAATTGTTCTATGCCAAGCGCGATGCCTAGCAGTAGGTTAAAGGCGACAACGGCGACGCCGTCATTAAATAGACTTTCGCCTTCCATTAAGGTCGTCAGCCTTTTGTCGACACCTAGCTCGCGGAAGAGAGCCGTGACAGATACCGGATCTGTAGCAGAAAGGCTAGCACCTACGAGCAAAGCCGTCGCTAGTGAAGCGCCTGCTAACTGCTGTAAGCCAAAAACAAGTCCCATGACACAAATGACAACGCCAAGTATTGCGTAGAGCAGAATGGGAACAAAGTCGCTTTTGAGTCGGCTCCACTTAATATTCCAGGCGGCTTCAAAGAGGAGGGGCGGCAGAAAGATGAAAAGAATTAGCTCAGGCGAAAGGTTCACCAAGCGGACGTCAACGACAGCCAACCCCAACCCTACTAGCAGAAGTAGCAGCGTGTAGGGAATGTTGCGCAGGATGCTGAATACCCTGGAGAGGGTTGCGACGCCTAGAGAAACAGAGAGCACCAGTAAAAACTGACGGAGATTCTCTTCGATGGCTTGATTTTCTAGGGCGGGCTCTACTGCTGCGGCTAACCAGTGCATAGATTCTGCGCTTTTTAGGCTTTCAGGTTGAATATAGTCAGGTTTACTATAGGGCCTGATGGGACCGGAATTACCCTGCCTTTCGGATCGTTTCTGCCTGGGCTAGCAGCGAATCGGCGAAGGCGATCGCTTCACTCAACGATTTACCACCTGCCAGCTGAACCAGCTCATCGCGCCGCTCCTCCGTATTGTTTAGCGGTGTTACTTTTACAATCGTGCGCTCTTCTCCTGAAGGCACCGATGCGATCGCAGCTGAGTTGGCTGCTTTTTTATCCTTATTCTTTTCAGCCTTAGTCGCTTTTTTGCCCTTCGCGGTGTCCGATTCTTTTTTCTCAATTTGAGCCGCGACTTTTGCGCGAGCCTTCGCCTCTTCTTCAGCGATCGCCGCTTTTACTTTCCCCTTCGTAGACGATTTGCTTCCTGCTGATTTACTTCCTGCTGACTTGTCAGTGGGTAGCGTCACTACGTGCTTCCCTACGTGGTAGTGAGCATCGGCCATAGCTGCGACCAGAGGCTGGTGCGTCACGCACAGTACCTGATGCTCACGACTCAGGTGATGCAGCTTTTCGGCGATCGCCTGAGCTACCCGCCCGGACACGCCTACATCAATCTCGTCAAATACCATCGTGTTGATCGGGTCCACACGAGAGAAGCAAGCTTTGAGTGCCAGTAAGAATCGGCTCATTTCACCACCAGAGGCGATTTCTACCAGCGGCTGAAGAGGTTCGCCAGGGTTTGGGCTAAAGAGAAAGGCGATCGCATCCGCCCCATGCACAGTCGGTACCTGCGACTGAATATCTACCTTAAACTTCACCCGCTCCATCGCTAGCGGCTTTAGCTGCTCAACTAAGTCGCTCTCCAGCTTTTTGGCCGCCGACTGCCGCAATTTAGTCAGCTTGTCGCAGCTGACCAGCAGCGTCTTCTGCTTAGCCTGGTAAGTAATCTCAAGCGCTTCAATTGACTGACCGTCGCCGCCTAGCGCAGCAAGGGACGCTTGAATACTCTCATAATATTCAATCAGCTCTGGCAGATCGCGACTGTACTTGCGGCAAAGCTGCTTCAGCTGAGAAATTCGCGCGTCGATTTCTTCTAAACGCTCTGGGTCTGTTTCAATGTTTTCGCCGTAGGTGTTCATCTGTCGGCCTGCCTCTTGCACCTGCGCGAGGGCATCGGCCACCATTTCCAAAATGGGATTCACGTCCGGGTCAAAGCGCAGCATGTCATTTAGCACGCCTTCTGCCTCACCCAGTAAATCGGCGCAGGCGGCTCCACCGTCGTTCTCATACAGTAGTTGATAGATTTGATAGCTCTGCTGCTGAAGTTCCACACTGTGGCTCAGGCGCTGATGCTCGATCTGTAGGTTATCTAGCTCATCTGGATCTTCTAACGCTGCCTCGCTAAATTCCTTATTTTGGAATTGGAACATGTCGATTTGCTCGGCCCGTTGCTTGTCGGCGCGGCGACGGGTGTCGAGAACCTTTTTGGCGGCAGCGGCGGCTTCGTAGTCTTTGGCGACTTGCGATCGCACATTCAGCAGCTTTTTATCACCAAAGCCATCTAGCCAGTCCCGCTGCAAATCTGGGTCGCCTAGCAACAGCGTTTGCCCCTGCGCCGTAATTTCTATCAGCAGCTGACGCAGTGATTCCATTTGCGGCTTTTTTACCACCACACCATTGAGCCGCGACTTACTGCGAACAGCGCCTCTGCTATCGGCAGTTAGGTCACGCCGGCAGGTAATAAAATCCCCTTTTTCAGGAATTTCCTGCTCGCTCAGCCAGTCAGTAATTCTGCTATCCGACTGAAAGGCCGCTTCTACCAGTGCCTTGTCGGTGCCGGTTCTCACCCATCTACCAGAGGCTTTCCCCCCTAGCACTGCGTCGATAGCATCGAGGAGAATAGACTTACCCGCACCGGTCTCACCAGTGAGTACGTTCAGCCCAGGCTGAAGCGCAAGTTCAAGCTGATCGATCAGGGCAAAATTCTCGATTTTTAGAGAAACGAGCATAGAGTCAGCTGTGGTGTGAGCGGGGGCAGAGCTTTCAAAAGAAGCGTTTGTACCATTAACCGTACTATTTTTCTTGCGAATTTTAATCAGAGATGAAGTTATATCGCTAAGTTACGGCTTCAGAGAGAGGATGTTTCACAGACAAGTTGATACAATAGTTTACAAATGAAGTTTCTATTGTTTTTCTTAAGCCTAGCTAATTCACTTTTTATTCAGCCAACCGACCAAGCCTAATTACCTGCCAATTAGCCGATTGATTGCTAGGGCAGATAGTAACTCAAAAGCCACTAGCATTTGCCGAAAGACCCCTTTTTCTGAAGATTTCTTATGAGCGCAGCTTTGTCTGATACTGTGACCCGCCCGTCTGCTTCACCCACCTCAACGGCACCCAAAGTTTCTCCTGCGGTTACGGTGGCTGCCTCTCCGGTGACCGGCACCCTGCCGTCTGCCTCTGTTCCGGCTAAGCCTGTCGGCACGCCAGAATCCCTAGAAGATATTTTGGTCTATGACCCAGAGGCGATCGCAGCTTTCTACCGCAAGCGTCCGTTCCAAATTTTATTTCGCCTGGTCAAAATCTTCTGGATTGCCTCCAGCTATCTACTCGGTTTGCTATGGGACAAAGTCACTGGCAGGCAAAAAGCCAACGAGCAAAAGCGAGCCGAAGGTTTGCGGGTCATGCTTACTCGTTTGGGTCCGGCGTATATCAAAGTCGGCCAGGCGCTATCCACACGGCCAGACTTAGTGACCCCTGCGGCCATGGCCGAAATGGTTAAGCTGCAAGACCAGCTACCTGCCTTTTCCAACGAAATCGCCATGCGATTCATTGAGGAGGAAATCGGTCAGCCCCCTGAGAATGTCTACGCCTACCTTTCCGAATCTCCCATCGCCGCCGCCTCATTAGGTCAGGTGTACAAAGGCAAACTCAAAACGGGCGAAGACGTCGCTGTGAAGGTGCAGCGTCCTGGATTAGCCGAGCAAATTACCAAAGACATCTACGTCATTCGTGTCATTGCGGTTTGGGCGACGAACAATATCAAAGCTATCCGCAGTGACCTCGTCAGCATCGTCGATGAGTTCGGTCTGCGCATCTTCGAGGAGATGGACTACAACCATGAAGGTGCTAACGCCGAGCGCTTTGCCGAGCTATATAGCTACTTACCTGAAATCTTAGTTCCTGGCATTTACGAGCAATACACCGGTCGCCGTGTGCTTACGATGGAATGGATTGAGGGCATAAAACTCACCGAGCTAGATGAACTTGCTCGCCGAGGCATTGACCCCACTCACGTCATTGAAGTCGGCGTGCAGTGCTCGCTTAGACAGCTGCTAGAACACGGCTTCTTCCATGCGGATCCACATCCTGGCAACTTGCTGGTCACGAGGGAAGGCAAGCTCGCCTACCTCGACTTCGGCATGATGTGTGAAGTTGAGCCCTATCAGCGCTATGGCCTCATCGAAGCCATTGTGCATATGGTAAATAGAGACTTTGACGGTCTCGCACAGGACTATGTGAATCTGGAGTTTTTGACCCCGGAGACAGACCTTTCGCCGATTATTCCAGCGCTAGCAGGCGTCTTCAACAATGCCCTAGGTGCTAGCGTAGCCGAGCTAAACCTAAAGAGCATCACCGACGAATTTTCGGCGCTGATGTACGAATATCCATTCCGAGTACCGGCTTATTACGCGCTGATTATTCGTTCATTAGTGACGCTAGATGGTATTGCCATCACAGTCGACCCAGACTTTAAGGT
>JBHJIY010000257.1:0-15199 GCA_050042985.1 Phormidesmis sp.
AGTGACCTGAGCGATGCTTATGCGGAGAAAGCGCCTATTTTTGATGTGGCGCTGAGCCCGGAAGAGATTGTGGCCGATGTGATTGTGATGACGGCTGGGGCGACAGTGGGTGGGGAAGTCACTTCTAGATCGCAATTAGCGAAGAATAATCTGCCGATTTTTGAGACGTATGCGCGGGCGATCGCAACCCATGGCTACGGTCACGAAGTCGTTATCATCATTACCAATCCGGTGGAACTTGCCGTCGAAGTATTCAGCCGTCATCTTGGCAGGCATCGAGTAATCGGAGTTGGCGCTTATTCTGATACGTTACGCTTTCGTAGAGAAATTGCCGCTGACCTAGGTATTCGTCGGCAGCTTGTGCAGGGATTTGTGATAGGAGAGCATGGTGAAGGGCTGGTGCCGCTGTGGAGCAGCCTAAAAATTCATGGCATGACCACCGAAGAACTCAGAGAAACCCGCAGGCGATTGCGGCAGGGAAATGTACTGCAAGACTTTCCACAGCTTGTGGAAAAACATCAGCAGGTGCTTTTAGACATGATAAAAGCCGGTAAAATTCCAGCAGCCTATCGCTATGTCGATAATTTGGCCGCTGACTTGCGTGTGCTGCTAAAGCCTTTTGTGACTCACCTTTCAGGCGCAAAGACAACTGCGGCGACAGCAAATGTCACGGTGGATTTGGTTCAAAATTTAATGCAAGGCCGGGAGATTGTGGTTTCGGGGCAGGTGCAGCTAGCAGGGGAGTTTTATGATATTCGTACGCCGCTGGGTGTGCCTATTGTCGTAGGGCAGTCAGGCTGGAGCCGCGTCGTTTCGATTCAGCTGTGGGCAGAGGAGGCCGAGATGCTTCAGCAGGTCGCAGAAAAACTCGACCGTCGATTGAAGGCAGACCTAGCTGAAGACTAGCGGCTGGTACTGCCTTTAAAGACCAGGATTCACAAAATCAGGAGGCTTGTGAAACACCCCCAAAAGCGTCAAAGATGGATGTTTGTTGTCTGCGCACTGAACCAGCCGGGGACGTTGACAGCTGCTGCAACCGTATTTTCTAATCGTGGCGTTTCGTTGGAAGGCTTTCTAGGCAGTGGGATTGATGCGAGCACTGTAGAAAACGGTCGGCTGCTATTTAGCTTTCGGGCGACGCCAGAGAAGCAGGCTTTGTTGAAGCGATCGCTAGAACGCCTACCCACGATTTCAAAAGTCAAAGCCTACGAGTATGAGGATGAACGGCTAAGAGCGATCGCAATTGCCAAACTTCTGCCAGACACTCCAGTTACCGACAGCAACACCAACAGTGACAAAGGCCTGCATGTTGAGACCATCACTCACACCGATACATCGTTGATTCTGCTGCTGAGTGGGAAAACGACGGCGGTGGAGAGTGCGATCGCACAGTTCCGCCAACAGCAACAGCTCAAAGATGTCGTCATGTCTGCGATTACTGTGTGATCCGTCTAGTCTTTCGTTGAGCATTAGGATGATTGGGCAGTCGCGTAATTTGACAGAGGAGCCACCGCGTGGATAACCAAGCTGAATTTACAAAGCTTTGGCCATCGTCTGTCAAAGGAATTGAGCTATTTGAGGCCCAGCTATTTAAGCACAAATTTGATAAGCACTTTCACGACGTCTACACCATCGGACTCAATCAAAAAGGTCAAGGACAGTGTTTTTACAAAGACACCCTTCACTATCAACATCCAGGAAGCTTCAACTGCATTAATCCAGGAGAGGTACACACAGGTGCCGTCGTTTCTAATAAAGGATGGACGTTTCGTAATCTATACATCAGCCCGACTGCCATGAGCCAACTTATGAAACAGTTAGGCCGCGATGGTACCGCTCTTCCATGCTTTGCCCACATCAACGTTGAGGCACCCGAGATACGTGGCCTGTTCAGAAGGCTCTTCCAGGTTTTGAGCAATCCGTCCACTCAGCTAGAAAGACAGACACTCCTATTAAAGTTTTTCTCGCAGATTTTTGACGGTCATATCCATGATCGATCGTCTAATAGTGCGAAACCAGAACACAAGGCTATTCGTCAGATTCGGACCTATTTGAAGCAGCACTGCGCTGAGGACATCTCGATTGAAACGTTGGCAGCACTCGTTAACCTCAACCCCTACTATTTGATCCGATGCTTCAAGCAAGAGATGGGGCTTCCGCCCCATAGCTACAAAAAACAGTGTCAACTGATCAAGGCAAAACAAGCACTTCATACCACTACGCCACTGGCTACCGTTGCCACAAACTGTGGATTTTACGACCAAAGTCATCTCAATCGAGCCTTTAAACGTGTGTTTGGGGTATCTCCTGGACGCTATCAAAAAGTCAATTTTGTCCAATCTTCTACTCGCTCATACCCGTAGAGTGGACAGCGTTGAGCACGTTAGTTCCTGCAGGTGAAGTGAGATGAGCATAGCTAAAGATTTTTCCCTCTCTGCTGTCATCGCCGGATTTATCACTGTCCTCGTGGGGTTCACGGGCGCAGGCGTTATCGTATTTCAAGCAGCGCAGGCCTTAAATGCATCGCCTGCAGAAATTGCGTCCTGGATGTGGGCTCTCGGTCTCGGGATGGGGCTCACCTGCATTGCTCTATCGTGGCGGTACCGTCAGCCTGTCGTCACCGCATGGTCTACACCTGGCGCGGCACTGCTGATTACCGCAGCCGATGGCGTTTCGATGCCCGAAGCGATTGGTGCGTTTCTCTTTTGTGGGGTGCTGCTGACGCTCTGCGGATTCAGTGGCTGGTTTGAGAGAATTATGGAGCGCATTCCGCTGCCCTTAGCGTCGGCGATGCTAGCAGGCGTGCTGCTGAAGTTTGGGATGAATCTTTTTGTCGCCATGCAAACCCAGTTTGTGATGACGATTGCGATGTTTTTGCTGTACTTGGCCATGCGACGGACGCAGCCTCGCTATGCGGTGCTTTCTGCACTTGTGCTAGGAATCCTGATTGCCGGTGCGCAAGGACTGTTGCGATTGGAAGATGTACAGCTACAGCTGGCCAGTCCTGTTTGGATTACACCTCAGTTTTCAGCCTCTAGCCTTATTGGAATAGGCCTGCCTCTGTTTATCGTGACAATGGCGTCACAAAACGTGCCGGGCGTAGCGACGATTCGATCTTTTGGCTACGACACACCGATTTCGCCGCTTATCGGGTGGACGGGTGCAGCAACACTTTTACTCGCTCCATTTGGTGCATTTGCGCTGAACTTGGCGGCGATTACAGCGGCGATTTCGATGGGGAGAGAAGCGCATGAGGATCCAGATAAGCGATATGTGGCAGCGATCGCAGCTGGCATCTTCTACCTCATCATTGGGCTGTTCGGCGCTACCGTAGCGGCGGTATTTGCGGCGCTGCCAGTGGCATTGGTGAGTGCGATTGCAGGCCTAGCCTTACTCGGCACCATCGGCAACAGCCTCTCCATTGCACTCAGCGCAGAACAAGACCGTGAAGCGGCTCTTATCACCTTTTTGGTTACGGCTTCCGGTCTTGCTCTATTTGGTATTAGTTCTGCTTTTTGGGGGCTGGTTGCAGGTGTGCTAGCTACCTTTTTGCTCAAGCAGAGAGACCATTAAATCTGTCGTCAAGAGGCCAGACATCAAGGGCAAAACAGAGTCATTTAAAGGCAGACCTAGGCCATTTCCATCCAGTCGAAAATTCTCTCTAACTGCTGAAGGCTTAGCACACCTTGCTGCCAAAGCACCATCGGCAAAGGCGCAGGATCTTGCTTACAGTGCTGTAACGCCACTTTGATGGCTGTCTGAGGCACTGCAAGTTCATCTTGGAGGAAACGAATTAACCTGGCGTACTCGGTCGGAATCATTAGCTGTATGTAAAGGCAAATAAAAGGGCGTATTAAATCAGGCTGGACGTCGTAACAGCGACAGCGAACCTGTAAAACAGACACCGGAACGAAACTGAAAGCTTAGTAAGCCCACTTTCCATCGCTGGAAACAAAAACGGATCATTCTTGGAAACAAAAACAGACCGCTCTCGAAAACAAAAGCAAGTCGCTCTCAGGAACAAAGACAAGAAATGTTCTTTTCTTTTAGTTACGTAATCTTACGGTAGTTTGGCAAATAGCTCCTCTATCGGACGGTTAGCTTAAGGTTTTCTTTATAAATCCTCAGGCGTAAATGGCTCAATAGTGACTGTATCGCCCGGCTGTAGGCCTATCTCAGCGGCGCGGCCACCGCGTAGTTCCAAAACCTGATCGACCAGTTCTCCGTTGGGTCCGTAGGACGGACAGGGAAGATTAGCACATGGGGGCACTTCTGCTGCGATCGCAATCACTTCCGTATTGCGTATAAACACCATATCCAACGGCACCGGCACATCTTTCATCCAAAAGCTGGCCCGCCGAGCCTGAGGAAATGGGAAAAGCATGCCTCGGTTGTCTGGCAGCGCTGAGCGAAACATTAGCCCCAGTGCCTGCTCTTCGCTGGTGCGAGTCACCTCTAAGTCGAAGCGGTATTCTTCTGTTTGAGTGACTATCTGCGCGATCGCACTCACGGGCAGCAGTTGCCCAGGACCGCTCAGCGTAATTTCTGGCTCACTTTCTGATGAACCAGAAGCAGTGGAGTCAATTTCTGGCATAGAACACCCTGTCACCATCAGGCTAATCATCATGAGCAGCGCTGTCGGACGCATCCACACAGAAATAGAGTTCAATCCAGGCTTCTCCATACGAGTTATTTCCTAATTCTGATCGGTTTTCAGTTCACTTTTTAGCGGTTGTTTTCAGCTATTGGTGTAGCACAGCTAGCGTCAGCTTTCGCGCAGCACGTAGCCCACACTGCGAACTGTCTGAATCAGGCGCTTTTCATTTTCGCCGTCTATCTTTAGCCGCAGATAGCGAATATACACCTCAATCACATTCGATTCACCGATAAAGTCGTAGCCCCATACGCTTTCCAAAATTTGCTTGCGGGTAAGCACCTCGCGTGGATGCTCCATCAAATACTTGAGCAGCTCAAATTCTTTCATCGTCAGCTCAATGACTCGCTCATTGCGCACGACGTGGCGCTGGGTTAGGTCTAGCACCATATCGGCAAAGCGTAGCTGCTCACCGCTCGCTAGGCTCGGCTTCAGGTAGGCATTCACTAGGGTAATAAAGTCTTCGCTACGGTAGGGGGCCAAAAAATAATCGTCGGCTCCAGCATCTAGGCAAGCAATGCGATCGCTCAGTTCATCGTGGGACATCATCAGCAAAATCGGCACTCGGTTTTGCTCTGAGCGCAGCTGACGGCACAAGTCGAGCCCAGATTCTTCAGAAAGTCGCCTGGCGACCACAATTAAAGCAGGCGTACTTTCTCTGGCTCTGACCAGTCCTAGCCGTAAGCTGGGCACTTCTACCGGCCTGTAGCCCGCCTCGTGCAAATCTACACCCATGGTGTGCGAAAGGCTTTCGTCGCTTTCTACCACCAGCACCGAAGGCAAATTTTGGCTGGAGGGCTGGTCTGAACTATCTGAGGCAGAAGATGCGCTCATAAAAGAAACCCGAACAAGACATCCGACAGTATTCCGCTCAGGGTAGCTCTACGGAAGTCGGCTTGGCAATGTGAGGCAGTCCCCAGCCCAGCTTTTCTCGCAGCACGCGGAAAAATTCTGGCGGCTTTAGGCGAATGAATTTGGCAGGATAGGGCGATCGCACTAAAAGGACGCGATCGCGCGGTACCACGTAGCACCCCGCATTGCCATCTACCACCATCACCAGCGGCTCAGAATTCGCCGAAGTCACCGCCACCGGCTCAGAATCTGGAAAAACCAAACCGCGCGAGGCCAAAGAATGTGGACAAATCGGAATGAGCTGCAGTACAGAAACGCCAGGCACAATCACCGGACCCCCCGCCGATAGCGAATAAGCCGTCGACCCCGTCGGCGTAGAAATAATCAAACCATCTGCGGCAATATCGACCGGCGCGTGTCGACCGACCTGCACCTCAAAATGACACATACTCGTGAGCGGCTGCCGCTGAATCACCAGCTCATTCATACACAGCGCTTCCCAGCTGAGCTGATCTTCGCTGTAGAGCTTTACCATCACCATGGCACGCTCTTCCAGATGGCAGTTTCCCGCAATCACCTGATCTACCGCGTCATTCAGCTGGTTGAGATAAATCTCGGTCAAAAATCCCATATGGCCGGTATTTACAGCCAGCAGCGGACTGCCCATCGGCGCAATCTGGCGAAAGGCGGAGAGCACCGTACCGTCGCCGCCAAACACTACGGCAAAATCCATGTCTTTGTCGAAGCCCGGCGGTACAAGGCTTTCGACGGGTGTGTGACAGACTGGCTTCCCCGGCTGTGAGTAGCCTAAGATTCCAGCAGCGCCTGTGGTTACGCATACTTCGTAGCCTAGCTTTTCGAGCCGAGCGCTGAGCTTTTGCGCGGCGGTGGTGGCTACAGGCTTAATATCGTTGTATATGACGCCAACCTTTGGCACGGTAAGTTCTAAAAAAGGTGAAGGGACACCTGTCTAGGCTACCGTCTTTGGCGATACCTTGAATAGAGGTAGCTTTGTATATCGATATGTTCTTAAAGGAGCGCTGAGTCTGAGTGAATTCTAGTCAAGACCTACCGGAAACCACAGCCTATGTCCGTATTACCCATCAATCTTGGCAGAACGGCAGAATTGAGGGCGAAGTCACGGCCAATGAGTTTGAGTGGCAGTTTCGCTGGCGCTTTCGGGTGGGTCAGCTGATGGTAGAGCCTTCTTTGGGCCGGGCGTTGATTCAAGAACCGCTGGGCCGTTTTTTGGAACAGTTTGACTATCAGCTAGAGCCGGGCGGGGATTATTCGTTTACGATTCGGGCGGAGCTTTAGGGACAGCTGATAGCTCACGTTACGGACCCACCCCGTCGCTGTGCGCCACCCCTCCAGAGGGGATTTTTCCTGGCTGTGTAGCTTTATAAGGATCGAGGCAGACACTTTGAACGCATCGACCGAAGTAGATCCCCTCTGGAGGGGTGCCCGTAGGGTGGGGTGGGTCGGCACTCTAATCCTCACCAGACAATCTTTTCAAATATCGTTCCACCAGCAAGATAGCAACGATGTCGTCGATCGGTCGGGAAATGCTGCGGAAGCTCTGAGGAATGAGTTTCCCGATGCCCTTCGGCGGATACATTTCCCAGTAGCGATCGCGTGCTTCCAGAGAGCTATATCGCTCGTCAACTAGCGTAATCCTAGGTGCATTAGGCAGGTTAGATAGTTCCTGTTTCCATCGGCCTGAGCCGGTTTGATCACCCATGACGATTGCAGATATGGAGTAGCGATCGCGCAGCGTAGCAATTGTGTCGGGGACCGCTTCTACGGCAGTGACTTCGTGATAGTGCAGGACTCGATCTAAGCCGACGATGGCTAGGCCGCATTTTGAACGGCCCGGATCGAATCCTAAAAGCGTAGGGCCCACAAGTGTCGATAGAGAAGAATTAGCCACAGAGCATACGCAACATTACGGTGAGAGTATTATCCCTTATAAAAAGAGAAAACAATATTTGAGACTTTCTTGATGAAAGGGATGATTTTTGCACCATTCTTTGTTAAGAATACGACTTAGCGCCTTCCCCTCCATCGATCCTTCACAAGAAGTGGAGTGCTATCCTTACAATAAACAGTACATCCGTACGCACTTAATTGGTGCGCCGCTGTGAGTGCACGTAAAAAGAGTCGAACTTTCAAATTTCAAATCGTTCGGGGGCGCAACAGATGTGCCTCTACTGCCTGGCTTTACGGTTATTTCTGGCCCGAACGGTTCTGGTAAATCGAATATTTTGGATTCGCTGCTGTTTTGTTTGGGTTTGGCGAGCTCCCGTGGAATGCGGGCAGAAAGGCTGCCTGATTTGGTTAATCAAAACCAGGCCAAGCGCCGGTCTACGGTGGAGACTATTGTTACTGCGACCTTTGATATTACCGACGTTGCCGACAAGCTGCTGAGTAATGACGAAGAGGAGGAAGGTGACAGCGAATCGGAGGAAGGGGCGACTGACCTTGCCGGAGACAGCGATGAGGGGGTGACCCTTGAAGCTAGCGTTGTTGAGTCAGAAACAATTGAAGACACTCAGGCACTCGATGCCAGCGGGCTCGAAATAGACGTAAGAGCCGCCAGTGAGAATGGGAACGGCTTTAACCACAGCCTGCAGCAGGATAGTGTAACCAATGGCGCAAATTTAACCGTTCAAAACGGTGCTAATGGGACAAATGCCAACCACTCGAACGGGAACGGTCAGCTAGCCACCCAAAATGGCCAAGCTATTGATTTGGCTAGCAGCGCTGCTAGCGGTCAAGCCAATGATCAACAATCCAATGATCAATCGGCAGCAGCCAACGGCGCAGCGACTCTGCATGAATGGAAGGTGACGAGGCGGTTACGAGTTACTGCGCAAGGGACCTACACCTCGAACTACTACATCAACGGCGAGCCTTGCACGCTCAATCAGCTGCATGAGCAGCTTCAGCGATTTCGCATTTATCCAGAAGGCTACAACGTGGTGCTTCAGGGTGACGTTACCAGCATTATCTCGATGAATGCCCGCGAGCGGCGCGAAATTATTGATGAGCTAGCCGGGGTGGCTTCTTTTGACCGCAAAATCAATCAGGCAAAATCCAAGCTCGATGTGGTGAAAGAACGCGAGGAGCGATTCCGCATTGTAGAAACAGAGCTGACTGACCAGTTGGAACGGCTCGATCAAGATAGGAAAAAAGCTGAGAAATATAAGCAGCTGAAGGCCACTTTGCAGGAAAAGCAAAAGTGGGAAGGGGTGATGCAGTGGCGATCGCACAAGAAGCAGTCCGAAAAAATCACCAGCCAAATTGAAAAAGGTCATAAAGAAGGAGAAGGGCTAGAAGAAAAAATCACCCTCCTCACCGCCAAAATGGAAACAACAGCGGCGGAGCTTGCGGTACTCAATGCCAAAGTAAAAGCGCTAGGGGAAGAAGAATATCTGGCCCTGCAAGCGAAGCTAGCGACACAAGAAGCTGAACTGCGGCAGCTAGTTCGTCAGGAAGAATCCTTGGGCAATGCTACTCGCGAAATGTCGGCGCAGCTCACGACGATTCAGGCCAGTATCAAGCAGCAGGAAGCTGAACTCGGGACCGTTGGCGCGCAGCTGAAAACGCTGAACGATGAAGAGCTAGCGCAGATTGTAGCCGCGCGGGATAAGGCGACTGCCGAGCTAGAAGCAAAAAGGGAAGAGACGAATGCGATCGCCGGTAAATCCCAAGCCTGGATACAGCAGCAAACCGACTTGCGCCACCAGGTCGAAACCATTCTGCGAGAGCTAGAACCACAGCGCTCCGAGCAAGTGCGCCTGCAAGAGCGCATTAGCCAGCTCGAAGCGCAGATGAAAGACCAGCGAGAAACACTTGCTGCCCTCGAAGCAGAAATGGCTTCGGCTACGCTCAGCCACCAAGAGCCAGCGAGTGAAGGCGTAGAAGAGCCGCTAAATTCAAGTTCAAACGCAGCCGAAGCCCAAATTCAGACACTGGCACAATCTGTTGCTGATATCGAAGCAGAGCTACAAACACAAACACAAACGCTCAACCGGCTGCTGCAAGAGCAAAGGGAAAAGCAGCGCGAACTAGATAAATTAGAAGCACAGGAGCAGGCGATTAAGGAATCGCAAGGCACGCAGGCCACTGAGGCGCTTAAGCGTAGTGGCATTCAAGGGCTGTGCGGCATCGTTGCAGAGCTGGGCAGGGTCGACAGTACTTATCAGCTAGCGCTAGAGATTGCAGCGGGCGGGCGGATGGGCTTCATGGTGGTAGAAGACGACCGTGTGGGTGCTCGGGCGATTGATTTGCTAAAACAGCAGCGGGCTGGGCGAGCCACCTTTTTGCCTCTGAACAAGATTCGGGTGCCCCACTTCAAAATGATGGACAAGTGGAATCGTCCTGACGGGTTTGTCGATTACGCTGTGAATTTGATCGCTTGCGATGACAAGTACGCGGATGTGTTTGCCTTTGTCTTTGGTGGCACGGCAGTGTTCGAGACCTTGGCAGAAGCGCGCCGCAATATGGGCAAGTATCGGATTGTGACTCTCGACGGAGAAGTGCTCGAATCGAGTGGTGCGATGACGGGTGGTAGCTTGCGCAGGCGCGGGCGGCTGCACTTTGGTACGGTGTCGGCTGGGGAGTCGCAGGAGGCTGTGGAATTGCGCGATCGCCTCGCCGAAATCAGCAAAATCTTGGTGCGCTGTGAGCAAAAGGTAAATCAGCTCACGATGAAGGCCAAGGATAAATCCAAAGCCCTGATCGACGCTCGCCAAAACTACCGTGAAAACGAGCTAAAAGCCTCTCAGGCTGAAAGTCAGCGACAGGCATTAGAGCAACGGTTGAACCAAGCTAAAGCGCAGCTCAATCGGGCGGATCAAGAATATGCCCAGGCGAAAAATCGACTGGGTGAGTTGGAGCAAGCACTACCGCCTCAAGAGAAGGCGCTGAGTGATAAGCGTCAGGAGCTGGCAGACCTGGAAAAAGAGCAAAGCCATAGCGAGTGGCAGCAGGCGCAGGGTGCGGTGCGAGCTTTTGAAACGCAGCTGAATGAGCAGCAGCAGAAACTGAGAGCGGCTGAAAAACGGCAGCAAGATTTGGCGAATACGCAGCAGCGGCTACAGGAGAAGATTCAGGCCGGGAATGAGCAGATTGTAGGATTGCGATCGCAGCAGCAACAGCAAATCAACCAGCAAAGCGAAGTTGCTCAGCAGCAGCAAACGTTGAATGAGACGATTGCCCAGACAAAAAGTGCGATCGCCGTTCTCGACGACAAACTTAAGCAAGAAAAAACTGCCCGCGACACCGTAGAGCGCCAGTACAAAACCGAACAAAACGAACAGCAGCAAAACCAATGGCAGCTGCAAAAGCTACAAGAGACCCAAACTCAACGCCAGCAGCAGCTCCACGACCTACAGCAAACCATCGAGCGCGAAGCCGTTGAACTCCCCGACCCCCTCCCCGAAATCCCCGAAGACCTCACCCTCGAAGAACTGCACAAATCACTCAAATCCTTACAGCGACGCCTCGAAGCCCTAGAGCCCGTCAACATGCTCGCCCTCGAAGAATACGAGCGCACCCTTGAGCGCCTCGAAGAACTCACCGACAAGCTCACCACCCTCGAAGAAGAGCGCACCGAACTCCTCCTACGCATCGAAAACTTCACCACGTTGCGCAAAGAAGCCTTCCGCGAAGCCTTCGACGCCGTCAACGAAAACTTCAAAACCATCTTCGAAGAACTCTCTGACGGCGACGGCCACCTCCAGCTCGACGACGCCAACGACCCCTTCGCAGGCGGTCTTACCCTCGTTGCGCATCCCAAAGGCAAGCAAGTTCGTCGCCTCGCCTCCATGTCCGGCGGCGAAAAATCCCTCACTGCTCTTAGCTTCATCTTCGCCCTTCAGCGCTATCGCCCTTCGCCCTTCTACGCCTTCGACGAAGTCGACATGTTCCTCGACGGCGCGAACGTAGAGAAGCTCTCGAAAATGATTCAGCATCAGGCGCAGCTGGCCCAGTTTATTGTGGTGAGCCTGCGGCGTCCAATGATTGAGGCGGCCCAAAGAACGATTGGTGTGACGCAGGCGCGAGGCGCGTATACGCAGGTATTAGGGATTAACTTAGCGAAAGCAACTTGAATCTACCTTGAAAGGAAAAGCTGTCCCGCTCGTTACTATAAGGAGTCACCTATTCACTATCCACCAGTAGAAAAGGGGGTTATCCACCGGTAGCGAAGTGGGTTTCCCCACAGAAAGCGAGTAGCTATTCGATACAATAGACATCTAATGAGGTATAGTCCCTCAAGGCCATCTTTGGGCAATCTTTGAACCGCCATGACCTTTGAACAAAGCCGACTCCGCTCTGACATCGTAGGCACCCAGGTAATCACCCGCAGCAATGGGCGACGCCTTGGCGTGATTAGTCAGCTGTGGGTTGATATGGACCGGCTAGAGGTACTGGCCGTTGGCCTGCAAGAAAATATGCTCTCTAAGGTCGTTGCCAACAATGAGCGGTCGATGCTCCTGAGCGATATTCGCCAGATGGGCGACGTCATCCTAGTAGACGATGACACCGTGCTCGATGGCGACATCAACACCATGGCCTTTAGCAGCATGGTGAATAGTGAAGTCATCACAGAATCTGGTGAAGTGCTCGGTCGGGTGCGTGGGTTCAAGTTTGATGTCATTACCGGCAAAATTGAAACGATTGTCGTCGCGTCTTTGGGCTTGCCTCAAATTCCTGATCAGGTTGTGAGCACCTATGAGCTACCGGTCGAAGAAATTGTGAGTACTGGGCCTGATCGCATCATCGTGTTTGAAGGTAGCGAAGAGAAGCTGACTCAGCTCAGCATGGGGCTGCTAGAGCGCTTAGGATTGGGTAGCCCACCGTGGGAAAGGGGACTGAGCGATGGCTACGTTATGCCTGTTTCTGCTTCCAATCAGTTACCCTCTGGCGTAAAAAACGAGGCACGCCGCCCCGCTGCTGACGAGCGATGGAGAGAAGAAGCACCGCCCCAAAGAGACGTGCAGCGCGCGCCTCAACGGGAGGTACAGCGCGAGCAGCAAAGGCCGCCCCAAAGGCCGCCCCAAAGACCGCCCCAAAGAGAAGATCGAAGACCCGCGCCACCTGAAATCGTAGATGCACCAGTGACAGATGCCGATATCACGGGTGACGTGTGGGGTGAGCCGGTAAAGGAAGAAGAGCTAATAGAAGCAAAGCCGCTGATTATTCCAAAGAAAAAAGTGATGGAATACGAAGAAGAGACAGATTACTAAAAGCGTGACAGTGCGTCGTAAGCATAGGGTGTGGGCAAGAATCAGTGACTAGTGACTCGGTAGCCAGCAGGTCAGAACTCAAAACATTGTCGGTGATGGGTCTGCCTGTACACCAAAGCCCAGACTATGTGAAATGGCTCGGCCATCGGATTGCCAAACACAAAGGAACTCACGTTGTGACCATCAACGCAGAAATGTGTATGCAGGCGCAGCAGGATGAGCGGCTACGTCAGTTTATTGAAGCCGCTGATCTGGTTGCGCCAGATGGTTCGGGCGTGGAGCTGTTTTTTCGTTTGTTTAAGCGCCGCTCTATTCGTCGTTATCCAGGCATTGAGCTAGCTGCTGATTTGCTAGAGAGTTTGGGCCCAGAGACGAAAGTCGCTTTTTACGGCGGTAAGCCTGAGGTTGTGGAAGCGGCTGCGCAAAGGTGGAAAGTGCGATCGCCCCAACTCAATTTAGCCATTGTGCAGCACGGCTATGTGCAAGGCGCTGAGTTTGACCATTTTTTAAACCAGCTGGAGCAAGTGCAGCCAGATGTCATCTTTGTGGGGCTGGGTGTACCGCGCCAGGAGTTTTGGATTGCCCAGCATCGGCATCTCTGTCCTCATGCCGTTTGGATTGGCGTGGGCGGTAGCTACGACATTTGGTCTGGGAAAAAAGCGCGCGCGCCGAAGTTCATGCGTAACGCTCACCTAGAATGGCTGTATCGCCTTTATCAAGAGCCTTGGCGATGGCGACGAATGTTAGCCTTGCCTCACTTTGTGTGGGCGTCCTTTTGGTACAAAGAGAAAGGCGGCATCAGCAGAGGCGGTATGGAAACATGAAGCGGCGTTGGTTTATCACGGGGGTAGCACTCTCTGGTGTAGTCGCAGGCTGCCAGGCGGCTATTGGCGACAGAACAGGTGTCAGAACAAACGAGCTAGACGATGAAGCCGCAGAGGGTGGCCCCATCAAAGTTGTTCGCAACAGCAAAACGCTGGTGATGGCAACCACGGCCAATTACCCACCTTACGAGCAAACCGTAGAGCGTGGCCCAACCCAAGAAACCGAAATTGTGGGATTCGACATCGACCTGGCTCAGCTGATTGCCGAACGGTTGAACCGTGAGCTGACTGTGGTTGAACTAGAGTTTGGATCGCTGATTCCGGCCGTGATGAACGACGAAGTTGACATGGCTATGGCTGCGCTAGAGCCCAACCGTAGCCGTAAGCAAAAGGTTGATTTCTCCCATATTTACTATCGTGCTCGCCATGCGCTGGTCTCTCTCGATGGCTATCTCAGCGCCGACGATTTGAATTTTCAAACCATTGGCGTATTGGCCAATAGCGTTCAGGCTCGCTATGTTGAAACGCTCAGTGAGCAAATCAGCATGGACATTGTGCCGTATAGAACGCTCGACGAAATTTTTGAGGCGTTAGATATTGGGGCGATTACCGGGGCGCTGATGGAAGCCACGATTGCGACCAACTATCTGCGACGTTACCCTGATTTTGATTCGCAGGTGATGCCGTCAGATAGGCCCAGTGGAAGTGCGATCGCACTCGCCAAAAGCTCACCTCTACGCCGCGAAATCAACGCCGCAATCACGGATATTAAGGCCAGCGGCGAAATGAATGAGCTAATTGCTCAGTGGTTTGGCTAGGACGCGCCAGCACAAAGAAAATTACCCATGTGCGTAAGAAAACGGAGCCGGGCTGAAAAAACCGTATTTCTCACCGCAGAGCACATCAACCGTTGATGATTGAAGAGATTTGATCGGGCACTTTACGTCAGGAGCGCAACTGTCGCCGGACTTCTTTTTTAGTGTCACCTTCATGATCTCTATCCTGTCGCCCAAAGCCTTCAAAAAGGAAGCACCTGTTGCCCCCGGTAGCCGATTGCGTGGCCCCTCTAAGGGAGGATCGCAAAAAGCAGCAGGCCGCGCGCAAGCCAATCAAGCAAATCGTCAGCTCGCAGAGCAGCTAGAAAGAGAATCTCAGCGGCAAAATCAGCACCCTTCCGAGTCGGCTTCCACACCTATCATCAATGTCTCGCAGGTCTGCAAAACCTATCCCAACGGTACACCTGCTCTCACAGATATCAACCTCTCACTAAATAAGGGTGGCTTCCTCTTCATCACCGGCCCTTCTGGCGCAGGCAAATCCACCTTGCTCAAAATGCTCTACGGCCAAGAGCGTCCTACCAGCGGCCATATCCACATCAACGGCCAAGAAATCACTCAGCTCAAAGGCAATCGCCTCGCCATGCTCCGCCGTCGCGTCGGCGTCATCTTTCAAGACTACAAACTCATCCCCCGCCGCACCGTCGCCGAAAACGTTGCCTTTGTCCTCCATGCCCAAGGCTTCCGCCGCAAAGAAATTGACCGCCGCCTCCCTCTCACCCTAAAAATGGTGGGCCTACAGGACAAAGCTAACCGCTTTCCTTCGCAGCTCTCCGGTGG
>JBHJIY010000258.1:0-7637 GCA_050042985.1 Phormidesmis sp.
GCGACCTAGAACATCTGATAGCAGCCGCCATTGATAGCTTGCAAGCACAGATGAAAAATCAAATATCGACTGACGAAGCAGAAAGAGTCCACCTTTCGGCTCTTTTTGGCGAGATCTCACAAAAACTGAGCAGTCCGAACGAAGAGGCGTCCTCGTAAAAGTCGTCGGAGCAAAAGCCAAAGCCAACACCAGAGTCAACACCAGTGACCGCAATTGCTAGACACGGAGAATCCAAAAGAGCAAAAGAATACGGCGGCCCACCATAGGTCCACTGACGATATGGCAGAAAATGCAGCCGAGAAAGATGTCGTTGTCAAAGCAGTTGCTGGCACTGATGCCGATGAACTCCAAGAATTGCGTGCCCTCCTACTCGGCGGTCCCCCAGAAGACATGCTTAATCCACCGCTGAGCCCAGAAGCCCTTAGTAAAGTCCTTCCAGAGGCCATGTCTCAGGCCCACGAAAGACAAACAGGCATCATTGCCGCAACGCTGCCCACCGTAGAAACTGCCATCCAAACATCGGTACAGCAAAATGCCAGCGTCCTCGCTGAAGCTCTGTTTCCAGTCATCGGCCCAGCCACACGCCGGTCTATCACCACAGCCATTGGCTCTCTCGTACAGTCGCTCAACCAAACGCTAGACCATAGTCTGTCTCCCCAAAGCTTCAAATGGCGACTAGAAGCCAAAAGAACAGGCAAAACCTTCGCCGAAGTCGTGCTCATTCGCACCTTGATTTATCAGGTGGAGCAAGTCTTTCTCATTCACAAGGAAACGGGCCTTGTAGTTCAGCACATCGTAGCAAAGACAGCGACAGCGCAAGATCCAGATTTGGTCTCGGCTATGTTGACCGCTATCCAGGACTTTGTGCACGATTCTTTTACCGTCGAAGATACTAGCTCGCTAGAAACCCTTCGACTCGGCGACTTGAGCCTACTGATAGAAAACGGGCCTCAGGCAGTATTAGCTTGCGCGGTGAGAGGAACATCTCCAGCCGAGCTGAGGGAATTGCTGCGATCGCAACTAGAAAGCATTCATCTCACCTTTGGCCCCAGGCTAAAAAACTTCGACGGTGACCAAAGCCTATTTCAAGACTGCACACCGTACTTACAAGACTGCTTCCAGTCCAAATTTCGCGGCAGCAAAGACACCGCACCAGCCCAGAAGAAACCACCACTCACCCGAACTCAAAAGCTCTTAGGCTGGTGCCTGGCCGGAATTTTGCTATCGGGAGTTGGGCTTTGGTCCTGGATGAACTGGCAGAGTAATCGCCACTGGCAGCAATTTGTCGATACCCTACAGCAGCAGCCTGGCTTTGTCGTCCTAGATGACTACAAGCGGCGCGGTGCTTACCACCTCAACGGACTGCGTGATCCGCTTAGTGGCGATCCGCAGGCGTTACTAAACCAATCTCGTGTGAACCCAAACAAGGTAAAGATGACTTGGAAACCCTACCTGTCACTAGCACCTGAGTTCTTGGGAAATCGCACGCAAACGCTGCTGAATCCGCCTTCTACGGTATCGCTCAGTCTGAGCTCGCAGGGCGTTTTGGCGGTATCTGGACGAGCCTCGGAACGATGGATTCAGTGGGCAAAGGAAGTGAGTTCATCTTTGGAAGGGGTGACTGAGTGGCGTGATGACGGTCTTATTTCTACAGAGCGGGAGGAGCTCACTCAGCTAAAAAGCCGAATTGAATTCCGGCAGTTTAGCTTTCCAAAGGGTAAGGCGACGCTGCAAACGCGCTATGCGGAAACACTAGATAATCTTGCGGAAGATCTCAAATCGCTCACTCAAATCGCTCAGATCATTGATGAACCGGTAAACATCACGATTCGAGGGTATGGTGATCAGCGGGGTAATGCGGCCCAAACTATTCAACTCGGGCAAACCAGAGCCAACTATCTCAAGCGTTACCTCGTAGAACAAGGCGTGAGTGTTGAGGGTTTGACAGCAACAGGAAGCGCTATTTCTAGTAGCGATCGCGCTGGTAACGATCGCTCAGCATCACACGTCGAAGTCCGTTTTTAAATTCCTCTTCTGTTCTTTTAGTGATGGCAATGGCCAATGATTCAGAAAAAAGTCTGCATGGTAGGTGCCTTTGCAACCGGAAAAACTAGCCTAGTAGCTCGGTTTGTAAAGGGCATTTACGCCGACAAATACCAAACAACAGTTGGCGTCAAAATCGACAAAAAGCTGGTCGAAACTGAGCGCTTTACGATGAATATGATTCTGTGGGACATCCACGGAGAAGATGAGTTTCAAAATGTGCGGATGTCTTATCTGCGAGGTGCAGCAGCCTACCTTCTGGTGATCGATGGCACGCGTCGTGCCACCTTGGATGTGGCACTGAACCTCAGAGCAAAAGTGTCGGAAAATATTGGCGATATTCCCTTTGTCGGCGTTATAAGTAAGTGCGATTTGCAGGCCGAGTGGGAGATTACTGAGCAAGACATCGCACTGCTCAAAGAGAAAAAGTTTGACCTGGTACGCACCAGTGCCAAAACAGATGTTGGCATTGAGCGCTGCTTTCTTCAGCTTGCCGACAAAATCATGAGCGGGGCACCCAGCTAGTGGCTAAAGCAGTCGACTTACCGGATGCGATCGCTCACTACCTGTTCACACGAGCCACCCAACGGCAAGACCTCGCTTACCTACAGGTCAGCCCAGACGGGTGCATTCTCAGCAGCGGTGGCACCCTAGCAAAATACGGCCTAGAGACCGCTAAAGTAGGGGATGCGATAGACCAACACCTGCTATTTTTGACCGGTTTTTTTCCTCATCCGCCCGAACAAGCGGTTATGCCATATATTCAAACCGAGCAAGGTGCAGTCATCGACGTGCACTTTATTGTCGAGAGTGGAAAGCAGTGGATTCTCTTGTTTGACACTGCGAATGAACTCGAAAAGCAACAACAGTTTCAGCAAGTTGCCAATGACGCGGCCCTACTTCGTCAGCAGCTCACCAAACAAATAGACGCTGCAAGAGGGTCGCCTTGAGCTTGGCGCGTTTAGCACCTATCTCCTGCATAGCCACCAGACTCCCTCGCTATGTCAACTTATTCCATCAGCTCATTTCTGAGTGATCTGGCTCACAACAGCCGATACAGTCAACCTTGACACTGTTGAAGCAATTTCTAATGCAGCAGTCTCTAGATCAAGTTCGTATGCCTTCTACACCAGACAAATTGCACCCACAACTGTGCATGCCTTAATAAGTACTCTCTCTAACTCCTATGGATGGCTCAGCTCTTACAAAGGTTTTTTCTGCGCTCAACATTTTAGCTCTAGAGCTTAGCGACCACAATCAGCTAAGCGTCGTGGGTGATATGCCACGCTGGGTTCAGCAAGAGTTCGAGTACCTGTACTCTGATACAGAGCCGTTCCAAGCTGAGCTATTTTCGTCTTTTCTCAGCAACTTCCTAATCGATGCAGAGGTCTTTTGGGAAACCCCTTCAAATTCGGTTCTAAACTCCGGGGTGTGGACACAGACAGGGCAGTCTGGAAAAGAGGTGAATTTGGAAGCGATCGCACTTCATCTCGACAGCCGTAAAATCATCTTGATCGAATCTTCTGATCTGGTTATCACTGAAAAATTCAAATGGCTACAGGCCGCGAGAGAAGAACAGCTCAGCTTTGCTTCCAAACAAAAAGAAACAGATGATCAGCTCTTCAATGCCACTTTTTACGACACCCTGACCGGGCTCCCAAACCGCAGCCTTTTTTCTTCTCAGCTCGAAACCTTTTTTGAAGAAAGCCAGTGGAAAAACAACCGTCAGTTTGCCGTCGTTGTTTTTAATATCGACCGATTCCAAACCCTCAACAACAGCCTAGGCACCATTGCTGGCGATCAGGTGCTGATCACCGTTGCCAGGCGCATTTGTGACGGCCTACGGAAGCCAGATGTACCCGTTCGCTTTGGCTCCGACGAGTTTGGTATTTTGCTTAGCCACATCGAATCCGAAGAAGACGTTACCAACATTGTTGAAAGGCTGCTGGAGAGCATTAAGCAGCCTTTTCTTATCAACGGCCATAAAACCCACCTCACAGCCTCCGCAGGCATTTCGATCAGTGAAGACTGGTATCAGCACTCGCGAGATTTACTCCGCGACGCCAACCTAGCCTTGCAGCAGGCCAAAGGGCTTGGCAGAGGGCACTACAGCATATTCAACCGCGAAATGCGCACCAAAGCTTTTGAGCTATGGAACCTGGAAAGTGCCCTGAGAACAGCCATAGAGCGAGAGCAATTGCAGCTGTGCTACCAGCCCATTGTTGACCTTCAAACCCAGCGTATAGAACGGTTCGAGGCCCTTGCCAGATGGAACCATCCTGAGCATGGCTGGATATCACCGAACAAGTTTGTGCCGCTAGCAGAAGAATCTGGTCTGATATTAGAACTCGACGCCTGGGTGCTCAAAACAGCCTGTCAAACTTTGCAGCAATGGCAACAAACCACAGGCCAACAGACCCAGCTCAATGTGAACGTGTCCCCCCAGCACTTTACTGAGGGCAACTTGCTCGAACCGGTTCGCCAAGCCATCACCCCGCTACAAACAGCGCCAAGATCTCTATGCCTAGAGATTACCGAGAGTTCACTCCTTTCCAAGCCAGCATCTGTCGTCACCACGCTAAATCAGCTGAAAGCGTTAGGCATCAAAATTGCTATTGATGACTTTGGCACTGGCTATGCCTCACTGTCTTATCTGCAAGACTTACCGCTAGATATCATCAAGATAGACGGTTACTTTATTAAAATGATGGAGAGTAACTCATCCAAGATTGTTCAAACTATCATCGACCTAGGTCATAAGCTAGGATTTACCATCACTGCTGAGCAGGTAGAAACCGTAGCTCAGTACAAAACATTGAAACACCTAGGCTGCGACACCGTTCAGGGGTTTCTCTTTTCTAAACCAGTACCCATTATAGATGCGCAGAGTCTGCTAAATGCTGAAGTAATTATCTCTAGATAGGGAACGATGTCCAAAACCAAATGAAGCAGCCGCCATTAAGTAATAGCGTGACAGCTGCGGCGATGAGGACACCTTTGAATGTATCAGTGCGATTACGTTGCTGTAGCCACAGGCATAGGGGAACCACATAAATCAGCTGGGTAAGCCCGATACCAAAGAAAGCGAAAAATAGAAGATCCCCTATTTCACGAGCAATCGGTCGAATGTTTGCAAGCGCGGCCATCAATGCAACAGCAACGATGTGTCCTGCAAAGACAGCGACCATTCCTATGAAAATATTTAGGCCGCTACTGTTTTGTTGTTGACTCATAGCTATCGCCTCTTGTAGTTGTCATTTTCACATGGCTTCAGAAGGGGCGGAAGAACATAAAAAAGCAGCCCCCACAGAGCAGCGCAGTTATCACAGCGCCAATTGTAATGCCGTCTGCGACCTTCTTTTTGCCTTTGCGACGTAAAAATATATTGAGAGGGACAACATACAGCAGCTGGTAAAAGCTAAGCCCGCCGTATACAGCCATAAAGTAAGTAATCCCGTAAGAACGTGTTATCGATGGAAATATTTGCGCTGCTGGCCCAAGTAACAGAATAGACAGCACAACAATAACAATATCGATGACCGCGATTAGAACTATGCCCGCAAGCACCTCAAGCGCTACATTGGTTTTCTTAGACACAAGTAAAGCCTCTATACTCTGTTGGTCACTAGGTGATGGCCCGCGCTGCCTTCACGGTAGAACATATTGAACGTATCAAACGGAATAATGCGGCCATCAGGATGAACAATATGAATGCAGGAGCGTTTCACTGAGCGGACATCAAAGTTATACGGGTCTAGAAACTGCACAATAGTGATGCGAAAGACATTTTCGTAGGTGATGCCTGCTGGCGTTGGGAGCAGGGGCAAACAACAAAGTAGCTGCTTGAGAGAGGTTGTTGCCGAAGCGGGTGAATGCCGGGTCGAGAACAAATCGAATATCTTTTTCTTGAGTCCTTCACTCTGTTCGTACAAAATGCTGTTTGGAACTGTTTCAACATAGGCTTCGGGAGAAATTAGGCTGGTAAGTGGAATAACCTCATCTTTTGTGGGCCCTTTCACCTTTAGCGCATAGGCCATCGCTAGGCAGTCTGGATGGCAAGGGACAGGAAGTAAATCCTCTGGGGCGAAGTAATCGCTTTGTTCGAGAATGGAGCGGCGGACTTCGGTGAGGGTGTAGCGATCGCGCGCCGCATCAAACTCTTCCAATCTCCCTGCCGCCTGAATCGGCTGAAAAGTAACCCCGCGCACACAGTCTTGCTTCAACGCATGGTCAAGGATTTTTCCAATCTCACTATCGTTGAGTCCTTTTTTGACGGTGACGACGAGGTTAGTGGAAATTTTGAACTCATTGAGGTTAGCTAGGGCCTGCGATCGCACCCTTCTCAAATCTGCCCCTCTTAGCGCCTTTAGCGCCGCTGCCTCAAAGCTATCGAACTGCAAGTACACCTCAATACCCGGCATATAGCTCGCCAACCGCTCACAAAAAGTCCGGTCCGTCGCGATCTTCACCCCGTTGGTGTTGATCATCAAATGCTGAATCGGTCTCTCCTTCGCCAAATCCAAAATTTCAAAGAACTGCGGATGCACCGTCGGCTCACCGCCGCTAATTTGCACCACCTGCGGCGAGCCTTCATTCGCCACAATCACATCCATCATGTGCGCAATTTGCTCTAGCGAGCGGTGCTTGCGCGGTGCATGTCCGGCCTCATCGGCCGCACCCGAATCCGCATAGCAAATCGGACAGGTAAGATTGCACTGGTCTGTCACTTCTATCAGCGTCAGGCAGCTATGCTGCTCATGATCTGGGCACAGCCCGCAGTCATAAGGGCAGCCGTATTTAATCGGCGTATTGAACTTCAGCGGCATGTCAGCGGGCTTGATGAACCCATTGCACTTTTTGTAGTACTCCACATCATCAGCAATCAACACCTCTTCGCGCCCATGAATGAGGCAGTGCTTAACTAAGTACACCTTCTCATCGCGAAAGATGATTTTGGCTTCTACCTTATTTAAACAAGTCGAGCAGACGCTATTTGTGAGCGCATAAAACAAATATGGACGAGTGGGCATAAAAACCGCCTATGAACAGCATCGAAACAAAAACGGGTGCTCAACAAAGTCAGCTCACGTTCCAATGACCTGCCAAACGCGACAAACGATAGATGTCTTTGCAGTAATACGCCAAACCACCTATGCAAGCAAACTGAATCGCGCTCATACCAAACAGCGGTCGGAACTCAGGTTTGATGAAGTCTACAGCAAAGCGGAAAGCTAGGTAAGCAATCATAAATAGCTTGAACAGGTCTCCCTCACGTAGTTTCTGAGCAGAAAGCTGACGTGAAACCATCCACCGCAAAAAAATTATAAGCAATAGTAGAAAACCTACTTCGTATAGCTGAGTTGGGTGACGAGTTATCCCATCGCCAAAGTCAACGCCCCAAGGCAGGGTAGTAGCGATACCGTAGGTGCGATCGCTCAGCCCAGGCAAAAAGCACCCCACCCGGCCACTCATCATCCCCACCAACACCGACCACACAAAGCCACCACCCGTCGACTGGCGCACCCCAACCATTTTCTTCGCCATCCCTACGACTATCAATCCACCACGCAGCGCACCCACAATCGTCTTCCCCT
>JBHJIY010000259.1:0-9764 GCA_050042985.1 Phormidesmis sp.
AACCGATAGAATCAGCGCATTGCCCAAGTCTTCGTACGATTCAACATCAACGCCCGTTAGGCCTAGTAGCTGGGTCAGTAAGGGAACCATCGTTCACTGGTATCGCATTGCTACTTCAGCATACTAATTCCGGGAGAGCCCGAAACTTTTAATTTTAAAGTGTTGTTCCACACTGTTTGCGATTCTTTTCTCTATCAACTCCATATCAAAAGGCATTGCAAGATAGAAGAAAACCATAGGGGTAGAGAACAATCGAGGAACCCCTATGGCAAAATGTCGCAAAAACATCTCTGAGTAGCCAAGTAATGCAGCTTTAGTTTCTATCTCTTGGCGAAGAGCCTTGAATTTGGGCCCGCTGATCGGGCGTTAAGATTGCCATCATATCGCTCTGTGCTGAGCGCATAATGCCCATAACAGCTGATCGCTGATCGCCATCGAGGCTCATGAAAAGGCTACGCATGTTACTTCCACCGTCAGCTTGAGCATCAGTAAAATCTTGAACTTGCTGCGGTGTCAAAACCTCAGACATTTGCATAGTAATATTGTCCTGAATTTCTTCCAGCTGTACTTTTTGCTCGGCAGTGAGATCGAGATCTTCAATTTTAGACATCGGGTTACCAGATCGACCCTTAAGCATCACAGGTGCTAACCGCCGAGCTTTGGCAGTGGCAGATTCAGAAGAAGTCTGGATGATATTGCTAGAGAGTGGATTTGCGACCTTCTTTTGGAAGGGCTCCGCCATCGCAACCGTCGCTAGGGTCAAAATACTTGCAGCACTCAGAAAAAATAAACCAAACTGACGTTTCATAGTTTTCACAAAAGAGAACAGTAGTAATGCACAAGCGCGTTAATAAGTATTGACTCACTTATTAATATCTTACTCTTCAATTTACTGTCAAGCCCCAAACTCGATTCCTTCGGCGCGCAACGAGTAATCTAGAATAGGAACCACTCGTAAGGGGCGTCCATACTTTTTAATTTCGATTTAGCAAATTCTTTTTATATGGCCAGACCGAGAAAAATCACTGCTGAACAAATACTAGAAGCTGCTCAGGCCATCTTTTTGGAGAAGGGTTTTGGCGCGTCAACCGTCGACATTGCCAACAAAGCAGGTATTTCCGAGGGATCCATTTTCAAGCGTTTTCCCACTAAAGAAGATCTCTTTATCGCGGCTATGGGAATGTCGCAAATTTCATCGTGGATTTCCTTTTTGGAGTCCAGCGTTGGCAAGGGAGAGCTCAAAGAGAACCTTAAAGACCTCGGCAGTAAAATGATCGAGTTTTTTAAAGAGCTGGTTCCCAAAATGATGATGGTCAGATCGAAGGGGCTACCGATCCCTCCCATGCTTCGCCAACCGGATAAAGCCCCGCCTGTCCGTGTTCTAAGAGCTTTAACCAGCTTCTTTGAGGAAGAGATCGCACTAGGGCGCATACGACCTAATAACCCTCAAATCATCGCCACAATGTTTATGGGTAGCCTGATGGAATTCGTTATTTTGAGTCAGGCATCTGCCCCTTTACCCGACGTAGATTCCTATGTGAATTCTGTAGTGGACCTCCTTTGGACCAGTATTAAACCTGAAGAAGAGTAAGGATCGCAATTCACAAATTCCTCGTCACGGACGACAGAATCTAGAAAAATCTAAAGTATTGTGAAAGATGGCTTTTTTCTTTCACGCTCAAGACAACTCTTTCACGCTCAAGACAATATGAAACCCGCTACCGAGAATCCGTTAGGACCCCACGCGACTGAGCCCACCTGGATGACCGTAGTACGTTTGCTGAGATGGGATAAGCCCGCCGGACGACTTATCCTCATGATTCCGGCACTGTGGGCTGTTTTCTTAGCAACCCTTTCTTACCGGCTAGCCGGTGAAACCGCTCAACGATTCCCTGATTTACCCCTCATAGGTGTCATCGTCCTTGGCACCCTGGCGACCAGTGCAGGCGGCTGCGTCGTCAACGACCTTTGGGACAGAGACATAGATAACAGAGTAGAGCGCACCAAAAATCGACCGCTCGCGGCCAAGGCCCTCTCAGTCAAAATCGGCATTGTCGTCGCGCTAGTCGCATTCTTTTGTGCATGGGGACTGGCCAATTATTTAACCCCGCTCAGCTTTTGGCTATGTGTCGCGGCTGTGCCCGTCATCGTACTGTATCCGCTGGCAAAACGAGTATTTCCTGTACCACAGCTCGTTCTATCTATTGCGTGGGGCTTTGCAGTCCTCATCAGCTGGAGCGCTGTGACTGGCACTGTAGAATTTGCAACTTGGCTACTATGGGCGGCAACTGTGCTGTGGACCCTAGGATTCGATACGGTATACGCCATTCCCGACCGAGAATTTGACCGCAAGCTCGGCATCAACTCTAGCGCCCTTTTCTTTGGCAGCCGTGCCCCTCAGGCCGTAGGACTATTCTTCATCGGCACCGTGCTGATGCTGGTGTGGCTAGGGCTGACGATGCCGCTAGGCATTTTCTACTGGCTATCGCTCGTTGCTAGCAGCTATTTCTGGTACCGCCAGTACAGTCAGCTCGCCCGCAGTCCTAAGTCACCGCAAGTATTTGGCAATATCTTCATTCTAACCGTCACTATTGGAGTCATCCTATTGGCTGGTATGGCTATATCTGTCGTACTAGGGATTTGAGATGTGGCTGCTCTTCGCCTCGCTGACGGCTTTTTTCGAGGCCTGCAAAGACGCTACGGGCAAGCAAAGCCTGAAAACACTAGATGAATATTCAGTGCTCTTCAGCTTTATGGCTATCGGCGTTGTCATCTTATTTCCAATCGTATTCATAGAAGGAATACCGCCTATTCAGCCAGGATTTTGGCTAGCGCTACTCATCGGTGGCGGGTTAAATATCTTGGCGTTCACGCTCTATGTTCGGGCGCTGAAGTTAGCGGATTTATCTCTCACGGTGCCATTTGTTACTTTGACGCCTCTATTTCTATTGGTCACATCGCCTATCCTCGTGCAGGAGTGGCCTACTTGGGCAGACGGCGTTGGCGTTGTGCTGCTGGTCATTGGTTCTTATGTTCTAAATTTAGGACCAGGAATATTACAAGCTCCGTTCGAGCCACTTTTCACGATGGCTCGCAATCCGGGCAGTCGTCTCATGCTCTGTGTCGCTTTTATCTGGAGCATCACATCAAACTTTGACAAGATCGGCGTGCAGGGTTCTTCGCCGCTGCTGTGGGCGATCGCACTGTTCAGCGTCATCGCAACCGGCATGGTGCCCTTCGTATTTTTTCGGCAAAATAGTCTTGGTATCGGGCCATTGCTGGGAGAATGGCGGCTTTTGGGATTAACGGGGGTTTTCAATGCGATCGCAATTACCTTTCAAATGCTGGCATTGCCGATGGCTCCAGTGGCCCAAGTCATTGCCGTTAAGCGCATGAGCGCACTACTCTCCGTTCTCTTCGGTCATTTTTTCTTCAGAGAAAAAGGGTTCAAATCCCGGCTAGCGGGCGCGGCGATTATGGTTAGCGGCGTTGTGATCATGGCCCTGAGATAGACCAAAGGCAATAGATTACGGCTCTGAGATAGAGCAAGCGCAGTATAGGTCAAGAATTTATAACGTTTTTTCAGGGGGGTTTGTTCATCTGTCTCTAATTCGCTATAAGATAAGAGTTGAAGAACTCGATATCGGCTACAGGTTTGCGTTTCTGTTTAAAAAGGTTTTCCCAAATTTTTACAGGCTTCCGTCCGACTTATCATTCTCAATACCCTGTTTAATTTCTGGAGACTACTTGTATGGGCGTTTACGTAGGAAACCTTTCCTATGACGTGACAGAAGCTGACTTGAACAGCGTCTTTGCCGAATACGGCACCGTCAAACGCGTCACCCTACCAACAGATCGTGAAACTGGCCGTGTACGCGGTTTTGCGTTCGTTGATCTGAGCAGCGACGACGAAGAACAAGCCGCTATCGAAGCCCTCGATGGTGCTGAATGGATGGGCCGCGACTTGCGCGTCAACAAAGCCAAGCCCCGTGAGCCTCGCCGCTAGAAGCCTTGATGTACCTCGAATGGCAAGTAATTATTATTGATTCGTAAGCCTTGGACTCACAAGAGTTCAGGGCTTGTTGTGCAGGTGCCTTCGCAGACACCCCGCACAGGCCCCTTACGACCCAATCCTTCAATCTAAAGCATTGAAAAATCACTGCTCTAGATCTGATACTTACAGCCTTTCCGTCAACATTCCACTTTTTCTGTTTTTTCATTTCATTTTTGGAGATCAAAGACTATGGGCGTTTATGTAGGAAACCTTTCCTATGACGTAACTCAGGAGGACCTAAACGGCGTTTTTGCCGAGTACGGTACCGTTAAGCGAGTTACGCTTCCCACCGACCGTGAAACTGGCCGCGTACGCGGTTTCGCATTCGTAGACCTCGGTAGCGATGCCGAAGAGCCAGCCGCCATTGATGCACTAGACGGTGCTGAATGGATGGGCCGCGACCTGCGCGTCAACAAAGCGAAGCCCCGTGAGCCTCGTCGCTAAGAAGCCCCGCGAGCCTCGTCGCTAAGAAGCCCCGCGAGCCTCGTCGCTAAGCTTTTAGCCATCAGCTGCATAACAGCTAAATAGACTCACAGGCCTTGGATTCGCAAGAGTTCAGGGCCTGTTCTTTTATAGGACTGTTCTTCTATTGAGAAAGGTATTGAGAAAGAGCCTTTATGCAAGCAATTAATTCATTTTCCATATCCGTTATTTTGTAATTTTTTGGAGACTCAGACCATGGGTGTTTATGTAGGAAACCTTTCCTATGACGTCACTGAAGCCGACCTCAACAGCGTTTTCGCTGAGTACGGCACAGTCAAGCGTCTAACCCTTCCCACCGACCGTGAAACTGGCCGCGTACGCGGGTTTGCATTAGTAGACCTCTGTAGCGACGAAGAAGAGCAAGCGGCCATCGAAGCACTAGACGGTGCTGAATGGATGGGCCGCGACCTGCGCGTCAACAAAGCCAAGCCCCGCGAGCCTCGCCGCTAAGCCCATAGGCTAAGTCATTAGGCTAAAGCCCATAGGCTAAATCATTAGGCCAAGTAATAAATAAGCCCTGGATTTCTTGAAGAGATCCAGGGCTTATTTCGTATTTTGGAATTGTCTTACTTGGGAATTGTCTTACTTGGCATAGAAGTCAGTATTACCTCACCTAAAACTACGCTGAAAACTGTGCACAAAGGGATGAATCAAAAGCATCCGGGACAACAATTGCATTTATAGTATCGACCAATACAGGCATCTCAGACTGAACAATTAGCCAAACTTGGTCGACATCAATGACAGGATCGTTTTGCAATAAGCGTTCCTTCATTTTTTCTGTTTTAGACCAAACCGCTATGTTCATTTCCTGACGAGTCGCCGCAGAAATACGCTGGGCCGCTTTGCCAATGGTGAGCAGTCGGCGCACGACTTTGTCTTGAAGCTGTACGTCCTCATAAAAGCTGTGCAGAGAGGCGTTGGCCGTAGATTCCAAGATACGCTGCGCCGCATGGAGGATATCTATTAAGTACTGGTTGTCTTGCTGCATAACGATGACCGGGACAAAGGTGAGGGTGATTTGTTGACGGTGCTGTTTTGGGCAAGTAGAAGAACCGTTTTCTCTAATCCGATTTCTCTAATCTGTTGTCTTAGATGATCTTCTCAAAAAAGAACCACACGAATAATGTGGCACCTCTATTATATCGTCTGGGAGGAGGGCGCTTAACACTTCAACATCAATTAATGTAGACGCAGATGCACCTGCTATTGGCGATCCCAATCCAGCCTTAACCGCACAGATCCTGGCCTACTTGCAAGGTGACATTACAGCGATATCGCTACCGTGTTGTAGAAACAGATAACTCTCGGCTTTTGACAACGGTCATTACCCCTGAGGGACTCATTGCCGAGATGGGGCTCAATTTGGACGATTAACGCATTGCGTCGTGACTGACGTGTTCTGTCACACCAGTAGGCCAGTTTAACGACAGATCTATCAGGAATTGATGATTATTGGCGTGTAGCTACTCTTTTCTTAGGCGCTTTTTCTACCACGTTAAGGACCACTCATGACAGTGCAGCTACGCAAACAAAACCGGCGGGTTCTCTTCTGGGTAGGCGGACTGGCTGTGGTCGGCATCATGGTGAGCGCTGCATTTATCTGGCAACGACAACAGCAATCCGCCTCATTTCTCTCCGGCCAGCAAACGGCGATTGTCGAACGACAAGACCTTGCCGCCGAGATTTTGGCGGGCGGTGTGGTGCAAGCAGAGCGCTCAACTAATCTCAGCCCAGAAGGATCAGGCAAAATTGCGGCGCTGTTTATTCAAGAGGGCGATCGCGTTACGCAAGGCCAGATCATCGCTCGCATGGTAAACCGACGTCATCGGCACCACACCAGGAATGCTCTACGTGCGCAATCTACAGATGGCACAAGGTCAGTTCATTAGCGCAACAGATGTACAACAGAACAGCCAAACCATTGTCCTAGGCTCTACCCTGGCCAAAAATCTGTTCCAAAACGGTTCCGCACTGGGGGAATTAATTCAAGTCGGCGATTTCAACTTTCGGGTGGTAGGCGTTCTGGCGGAAAAAGGATCTTCTTTTGGCATCAATTACGATGACTACTCCTACGTGCCTATCACCACCATGGCAACACAGCTGTCGGGACGGCGATCGCCGAAGGGCATCGCGATCGACTACATGGAGCTTTCTGCTGCCGATGCAGCGGGTGTGCGCGCCGCCGCCTTTCAAGTGAGTAACATTCTCACCAGTCGCCACGGCAGAAGAGACTTTTCACTATTTGCGAACAAGTCTTTTCAGGATTTGGTGGGGCGCATTAGTGGGGGATTGAGCTTGGTATTGGGTGCGATCGCGGGGATTTCTCTCCTTGTCGGTGGCATTGGTGTGATGAACATCATGCTGGTTTCGGTGACAGAACGCACCCACGAAATTGGCCTGCGTAAGGCCATCGGAGCCACTCAAAGCGTCATCCTCACGCAGTTTTTGATAGAAGCGATTTTACTCTCCGTCTTTGGTGGATTGATCGGTATTGCCGTAGGCTCCGGTGGGGCCTTGTTGATTGCTGTTTTCAGCCCGCTCAAACCAACAGTTTCTATGGGAGCAGTGATTTTGGCCACAAGTGTATCGGGCTCCATTGGCCTAATTTTTGGCGTGATTCCGGCTCGTCAGGCAGCTCGATTGGATCCGATTGTTGCGCTCAGAAGCTAGGCAAATTTTATGCATATGGTTTGGCTACGACTCAATGTCTCTAGGGTTAGGGGGTTGGGTGAGCTCTGCCATACACAGCCATGTACAACAAATAGCGGCATACAAGAGTGCGTTGCCCATTTTTCACAAAAAACTTCTTTATTTCCATAAACAAGCTCAATTTTCATTAGAAATTCCTCAAGTAATAGGCTTTATTTTCCTCACAGCTGCCGCCTAAAGTCTAAAGCCAGCCAGGCTTACATAAATTATTAAAAGTATCTAAGCTGATGTTTTAGAAACAGCTTCTCAACGACATAGCGTACCTTCTTAAATTACTTAGGGAACACTGACAACAACGAAGAAACCATTTCCCACGTATGCTTCTGATAATTCCACCGTATGCTGAATAATCTGTTTCGTCCCCTAACGACTGCCCGCCCTTCAGGGGAAATAAAGATCTCTAGAGCAACACAGAGTGCTTTTTTGCGTGGAATCCTGATTGTATCGGCTCTCGTGTCTGGCATCTGTGAGCCGATCTTAGCCAATGCAGCATCCGAAACAACACTGGAATCTCAAGTCACCTCTGCCCCTACCAGTGATTTGCCAGTAGAGGGGGCAGATATTTTGGTCATCCACTCCTACCATCCCAATTTATCTTGGACTAGAGCACTGCAAGCAGGTATAGAGCAAGGCTTTCATCCAGGTATCACAATTCACCATGAGTATTTGGATGCCAAGCGCCATCCTACCCTCATACATCAAGAAGAGTTTTTGAAACACATTCAGAAAAAATACGAAAATATCGAATTCTCGGCATTGATGATTACAGATGACCCAGGTACAGACTTAGTTTTAGCCAATCGAGATGAGTATTTTTCCGGCATTCCCACCGTTTTTATGGGTGTGAATAATGTGCAAGAAGAACTTCTCAACAAGCCCTGGCTAACGGGCGTTTTTGAAACTCATAGCGATGTTGAAACGATCGTAGAAGCGGCCCGTCAAAACAGTGCGGATTCTGTCATCGTCCTCAGCGACTCTACATCCACAGGTCAAAGGACGCTCCAAAGAATTCAGGACGGACTTGCCGAGGAAAGCAATCCGCCTCAGCTGATTGTGATAGATGATCTCATCACCACTGAAATCGCCTCAAAGCTTGGCCCATACCCAGATAACTGGCCAATTTTCTTGGCCGGGCAGCTACGGGAAGGCATCGAAGAAAGAGCGCTGTTCCCCTTTGAACATGAAGCACTGATTTTACAGGCACACGTTCCTAATCCTGCCTATGCGAATTCGGTTGCGCGAATAGGCTATGGCACAGTTGGCGGCAAGCTACTAGACGGGCAGTACCACGCCCAACAAGCCGTTGAGCTAGCTCAACAAATCCTAACAGGGACACCTGCGGGTGAGATAGAGCCTATCCATCAGGCCAAAAATCAATGGATGTTCGATGCCCAGGCGATTGAAAGCGCCGACATCGATGTGAGAAAGCTACCAGCAGACAGCGTCTTAATTAATGTCCAGCCAACTTTTTACAGCCAGTATCGTAATTTAGTTTGGGGATTGGCCTTACTCTTTTCTTGTGGCATCATCACTATCACCGTGCTGAGCTACGCTATTCGGCGACAAAAGCAAGCAGAAAGACTGCTCAAAGAACATGAACAACAGCTAGAAAATCGCGTCGAGCAAAGAACAACGGAACTTAGTCAGACACTTGAAAAATTGCAGCAAACCCAGGCACAGCTGATTCAAACAGAGAAAATGTCTAGCCTAGGACAGCTCGTGGGCGGGGTTGCCCACGAGCTCAATAATCCGCTCAGCTTCTTTTCTGGCAATGTCGCCTGTCTAGAAAGATACTTTCAAGATGTCTTTGGCTTAGTGCAGCTTTACGAACAGGCATTCGAGCCCTCTTCAGAAATTCTTGCTCATAAAGAAGACGTTGATATTGACTATCTTGAGAAAGATATTCCCCTGGTCTTTGAATCTATTCGCGGTGGTGCCAATCGTATTCAAAAAATTGTTTCAGGCCTACAAGCTTTCTCTCGCGCTGATGAGGTTGGGGAAAAATCAACCGATATCAATCAGAGCTTGGAGAGTACGTTCAACATCTTAAATACTCAAATCCCTCAGGACATCGAAGTCCATAAGAACTACGGCAAACTCCCTAAAATAACCTGTAATCCGGGAGAGATGAACCAAGTGTTCTTGAGTATATTGGTTAACTCAATAGAAGCAATGAAAGCTGAAGATACCCAGCTAAAACAACTTTTTATTAGCACACTCGCCTATTCAGATACCTCAATTCGCGTCAGTATTAAGGACACTGGGCCTGGAATCCCTGCACAGCTTCAATCGGAAGTTTTCGACCCGTTCTTCACCACGAAACCCGTTGGCGAAGGGACGGGGCTAGGGCTATCGCTCGCTTATCAAACCATCAACAAGCACCAAGGGAAAATCTCGCTAAGCTCTGATGGCCGAAGCGGCACCGAATTTATTATTGATTTGCCGATCGAACGCTGCGCTACAGCGGCATCAATCGATTGACTTCTGGGGGTTCAAAAAAGCCAGCTGCTGATAG